>CAYVLO010000609.1:0-2018 GCA_964452125.1 uncultured Anaerolineaceae bacterium
GAAAGGGCGGCGCACTCCCAGATCCGGCGTGGTCCGGGAATGCCCGCCCCAGGCCAGGGCCAGATTACTCCTCGTCCTCGACCACGGCCACGGCTCGAATGGGCGAGCCGCTGCCGTTGCGGATCCTGAGCGGGAAGCCAATAAACCGGAACCTCTTGCCCACCACCGGCCTCAAATCGCCGAGGTTCTCAATGTTCAGCGTCTGCATGCGCCGGCATACCTGATGAGCTGGATAGCTCGTGGTCTGGGAGCTATCATGGCTGGGCGCATCTTGTCCAATGTTGATCGCACCCGCGCCATAGATATACTCGGCAGCCTCGCCGCTCAAACCGGAATACGAGGTCAGCCAATCAGGCGTCTCCCAGGTACGAACATAGTGGCCCGAGTACATCAAAACGGTATCGCCCTTTCTGATCTCCAGGTTGTGTTTGGCCAGAGCCGCTTTGATGTCGTCCACCGAATAGGTGCTCTTGGGCGGCATGTGCGACAGATCGATGCAGATCGCCTCGGTGTAGAACCAATCCAAAGGGATCTTGTCGATGGTCGGCGCTCCAGGCGCCGGATCGATGTGGCTGATCGAGTCCACATGGGTTGTGCCATGGGTGCTCATCTCGATCTTTTCCGCTGTGTAGGAATAGCCCTCGGTGAACCGGCCCGAAACCAACGTCTCCGCATGGGTGGCCACTACGTCCACCCTGGTCTCCGGATGACCCACCCACACGGGCGCACCGGTATAGATCTCCTGACTCAGATCGTACAATTTGAAACCCATATGCTATGCCTCGCTTTCTACGCTTTCTTTCGTTCTCCCAAAAAGAGAGCCCGACCGGCAGCGGAAAGGATGCTGGATTTTCCGGCAGGCTCATCTCGAACCAACCCCTCTGCTCCCGCAAAGGGACGAATTGACCTAATTATCAGACCGTCTGGATGATCTCGAGAGACACGCCATCAGGATCAAAAAAATACGTCCAGCGCCAGCCGGCCATCGGTCCGGCTGGTATCGTCGCAGGCGGCGCTGTAAAACGCACCCCATGCTCGACCAGCCGTTGGTACACAACGTCAATATCCTCTACCTGAAAAGCAATGTGCATGGCGCCCGCGTCGTTGTTATGTCGATCGTAAGGGCGCCCCTTGGCAGTGACATACTCGATAAGCTCCACCTGGGCGTTGCCCGCCCGGAGGATGGCGAGCTTGACCTTTGCCTTTTCCACACCCAACGCTTTGGAACGGTCATCCCCGCTTCGCTCGCTCTCTTCGGTGAACTTGAGTTCCAGACCCAATAGATCGCGGTAAAAAGCAATGGAGCGGTCAAGATCGCTGACAGTAATACAGGTATGATGAATGCCTTGAATCATCCCCTTCTCCCAACCCGTCATATCAACTGGAGGGACAGGGCAGCAAGTGCTGCCCTGTCCCTGGTCGAAACCTGGTCACGCGCAGCCAGGCTCAGGGCTAGACTTGGCCTTCTTGGGCCTTGATTGCACGAAGAACCACTTCGGGCGTGGCTGGATATTCGTCGATCCAGACGCCGATTGCATCGTGAATGGCCGCCATGATAGCCGGCGGGGGCGCATTGGTCGAGCCTTCGGAAAAGCCCTTAGCGCCCTTGACACCCATCGGATGGGGCACCTCGACATAGTCGGCCACATGCTCATCCGGAAAGTCCAGGAACGTCGGCAGCGCATAGTCCGAGAAGGTCTGAGGTGCGAAATGCGGCGTTGGGTAATAAGGGAACGCGTTCTCGATGAGCGCCGTGCCCAGACCCACGTGGGTGCCGCCAAAGATCTGCTGGCGGACGAACATCGGGTTCACCGCCTTGCCCACTTCCCACACCTGAATCATCTTGGGCACATCGACCGCACCGGTCTCGGTATCCACTTCCACCTCGACCACGCAAGCGCCGAAGGAAATGGCGCCGACGGCCGTCATCGCGCCCGTCTCAGGATCGTGCGCCTGGAACTTGGCGGGTTGCCACGCACCCGTCCCCACCAGCAAGGCCGGATCGTTTCCGCCGCCCA
>CAYVLO010000610.1:0-2010 GCA_964452125.1 uncultured Anaerolineaceae bacterium
TCTTTTCCGAAACGTACCGGGTATAGATGCCCGAGCTGTAGCCGTATTCCAGGTCTCGGTCGCCGACGCGCACGGTGCTCACAACCGAGGGAAAGTTCAGGTTCAGGTTTACGCCCTGAAATAGATCGTAGCGGCCTGTGGTCGCCACATAGTTCATCATGGCCCGCCCGGCGCTGACGCGCATTCTCAAGTCGGTGGGGGTCATGGGAATGAACTTGGATTCGCCTTTGGTGGTGCCCCGGGTGATAGCCCAACCCAACGGCTCTTCCGAGAGCAAGAGCCCGATCTCTCCGGCCATGACCCGCTGGATGAGGGGCTTGTAGTCATCGTGCGTGGCGACCGGAAACGCCCGGCGGAACTCATCCACGGTGTCTATCTGGGTTGCGCCGTGCTGGGCTCCGTATTCGGTCTGGGCGTAGACCTGGAGCAGGCGGTGGAGGACCTGGTGCTGGGCCGCCTGAGGATCGGCGATCGATTGGTGCCAGGGCTGCAAAAGGGCCTGGAGCATGTCGGCGGGCGAAGGAGTGCTTGGTTGGGACACGAATCCACCTCCCAATGAATGGAATCGCAGGACAGTGAAGAGGAAGACAAACACCAATCTGGACGACCGGTTCGATTGCGCTGGCCGCCATGGGTCCGCTCACCAAAGGACGAGCCATGAGCGGACGAGGCAAGTAGGGTGTAATTCAGATTTCTGGATTACATAACAAGAATCAAAGATCCTCAACGCCCAAGGCTTGTCTGACACCATCTTGAGGGTGATGCAAAAGTTCAACGGCAGAAGTCGTAGCTTTTTGGAGTGCGCGCCTGGCGCGAAGCGCCAGGCACGCACTCCAGAGGATGGCTGCTCACCGCCCAAAGGACGTAACGAACTCACCCAGAAAGTTGAAATACACCCGGCAAGTATATCACAGGGACTCAACCTTGACAAATACAGGAGACGAACCCCGAGACCTTGGCTGTCCTTTGAAAGACCCAGCAAGCAACATGCAAGACTCATTCGATCCCGAACTGAGTTTGAATGAAACCACCTTTGTCGTATTCGACGTCGAAACGACAGGGCTTTCCCCGGCGCACGGACACCGGATCTGTGAGATCGCCTGTTTACGGCTCCAATTTGTTACTGAGGAATAATCGATGCTGGATGAATTTAAAGACCCAATCTATTTGTATCTGACCAACATTCCCCGAGTCCTGCGGCGCATCGCGAACGCGCTGCCCCAGGGCATTCAACTGCGGGCTGCCAGACTTCCTGCCGACGAGGATCTTATCGCCGACCTGTACAACCAGGCTTTTGAGGATCCCCAGAGTGACAAGGCCACCCCCCAGGAGGTCCTCCGCTACGCCAACCACCCCAGCCTGGCCGGGGCCTGCGCCTACCTGGCTTTTTGGGGCAAGCAAGCCATCGGCTTTGGCGTAGCCCGCCTGGACCTTCCGTCATCTGGTGAGATCCGACGTCGGGGTGCCATCGAGCTGTTGGCTGTGCTGCCCACTTTTCAGCATCGCGGGGTGGGACGGGCTCTGGTACGCACCCTTCTCGATTGGCTATCAGCCCAGGGCGCGACCCTGGTGAGCGCCTGCACCCACGACGCGGGGGTGGCCTCCGTCCTGCAGCGGTACGGGTTTCGGCGCCGCCTGCCCTGGCTAGCCAGAAAGATATGAAAAGCCGTCGGTGTTAAGTACCGACGGCTCGAACTGTGGCGCGCCTGGCAGGACTCGAACCTGCAACCTACTGATTCGAAGTCAGGCGCTCTGTCCTTTGAGCTACAGGCGCGTATGTTCACCCACCAGTATACCACAATTGGGCCACACACACAAAATGAACATGCCTTTTTGGCACCCCTCAGAGATCCCAGCGCGCGAGGTTCGGTTGCCGGGCAAAGCAGGTTCTGTATCTCTTTCGGTGGGAATTGCTCAGATGACATTTTCGCGCGTGCAGTGCTGAGCGCATTGCGATTCTAGCAGCCTGTCGGAGAGGGCTGTCATTCTGAGGAGCGGAGGCGGCGAAGC
>CAYVLO010000611.1:0-1996 GCA_964452125.1 uncultured Anaerolineaceae bacterium
CACCGAAAACCAAATTACAGGGGTCTTTAAAAGCAAAGCTTGATCATCGAAAACCCGGCGGCCAATCTGCCAGCCGCAGCGGCCTTGGTTTTGCGCCCGCTGAAATGATCATGCAACAAATGCGAAAAACCGTCAAATTGTGACAACGTATTGACAGAAGGCGGTTTCGGCCTTATACTTCTCATTGACAACAAAACACAGTGCTGCTGTCCGGAGCAGCGTTCGAGGCTCTGGTAAGGGTTCACTCTGATGCTAGGCCACGTCCTTGACGTACGAGGCAAGGGGAGGATGAGCTCATGAAATACCCGCGGCCCACAGCGATCCAGACGTCAGCATTGGGGGTCTCCTTGACCCTATCGGCGGCCCTTCTGCTGCTGATCATCGGCAACGTTCAGGCCCAAGACTCTCCGCCCCACTCTAGGAGCCTCGCAGTCAGTCCTCAACTAGCTTGGGACTATCCAGCCAAGTTCGTCGGCCAGGATCACGTCGACCTGAAATGGGAGCCCGATCCCTCTTACCCGGAGTGGATCATCTACCGCGATGACAAGGAACTGGTGCGCTTTGGCACAACGGTAACCTTTTACCGGGACCGTGGCGTATCCAAAGGTGAAATTCACCAATACAAAATCTGCGTAGGAGTCGGGCAGTTGTGCGGCCTGCCGAGCACAGTGACCGTGGGGCAGATCAAGGGCCTGCTGTACGAGTACCTCTCCTGGGCCGCGGATACCTATCAGATCAGCGGAGAGATCACCGTCCAGGAGGGGGCCACGCTACACATCGGCAGCGGCGCCAGGGTCGTTGGCGTGTGGGATGCCGAGATTCGCGACTATTATCCATCTGGCACGGCTCTGGGCAGCATCCAAGCCGAAGGCGCGACGATCCAGGCCCGCTTGGATCTCAAGAACGGCAGCAGTTGGGTGGATGGGAGCACCATCGGCGGCGACGCCCCGGGATGGGTGTACCTATCGGAATGGGGCGGCACAGCGCTTTCCGCGAATGTCTTTACCTCGACCGGCACGCTCTACATCTATAGCACGAGCGGGCAGGTGGTGCAGGTACACGACACCTCCTTCTACGCTGCGCAGGTGTCTGCCTCAGGCGCCGGTGATGTCCGCATCCATGGCAATCGCTTTGAAAAGGGGAGCACGGTGCGGATCGAGGGCACCGTAACCGGCGCCGTCTCCGGCAACACCTTCTACGATAGTTCCATTTCGGTCCTCAGCACGGGCTATTTCGATGTCAGCAACAACCGCATGCGCCTCGTCACCTTGACAGACGCCAGCCTCATCGGCGTGTCCTCACACGCCCCCAACGTCGGGATCTATGGCAATCTGCTCGACGGCTTCATGGACGGCTACTATGGCACGGGGGTGGGCATCTCGGCTGGGGCGGATCAGGACGCCGGCGGGATCGTCGACATCCACGACAACATCGTGACCGAGATGGAGAGGGGCATCTCGCTCTCGGGTCCGATCCGGGTACTTATTTACAACAACACGATCACCCACAACCGGACGGGTATCCTGGCGCACCACTGGCCTACTATCAACGATCCGGATGTCGCAGTTGCGGGCAACTGCATCGCTGGCAACATGCAAACGGTCAATACGGCCTATGCCGGCCTCACCACTGTGGGGATGAGCACCACCGTCCAGGCGACGGGCAACTATTGGGGCGACCCTTCGGGCCCGACGCATCCCAACAATCCCGGAGGCCAGGGCGACCGGATCCAGGAGCTTGACATGGACTGGGTGCCGGTGCTTCACCCCAGTGTGGTGGAATTCACAGGATGGCTGAATAGCCACCACTGCTCGGAGGCCGACCTGAGCATCGCAGGGTTAGAGGCGGTGCAGTCGATCCAGGATCTCAACAACAGCGTGCCGCTGGTGGAGGGCAAGCCCACCCTGTTGCGCATCTATGCCGACAGCGGCATGGCGCCTGAAGTAACCGGCGTGCCGGTAGAGCTCAAGGTCAGCCGCAATGGCTCGCTACTGGA
>CAYVLO010000612.1:0-1991 GCA_964452125.1 uncultured Anaerolineaceae bacterium
ATCATCCGCCCATCCGTTGCCAATCTGACCGGACCCGTGTCGACCGATCAAGGAGACTGGAGTGAGCAAGTATCTCATCAAGCGGTTTCTTTTGGCCATACCCGTTCTCTTTACGACGGCCTTTCTCGTCTTTGGGGCGTTGCATCTCTCCCCGGGCGACCCGGTCGACGTGATCGTCGGCCCCATTGCCCCCGAGCATGTGCGCGAGCGCGTGCGCACCGAGCTGGGGCTGGACAAGCCCTTGCCGGTGCAATTTTTCATCTACATGGGCCGGCTTGTCCAGGGCGACCTGGGACAATCGATCCTTAGCAAGCGCGAAGTGTCGGACCTGATCAAGGAAAAGCTGCCCATCACCGCCGAGCTGGGCCTGGCTGCCTTCCTGGTAGCCTATTCCTTTTCCATCCCCCTGGGGACGATTGCGGCCCTGAACCGCAACTCGGTCGCCGATTGGTCCTCGATGATCCTGGCCCTGATCGGCGTGTCGATGCCCGGGTTCTGGCTGGGGCTCTTGCTGATCTATGCCTTTTCCGTCCACCTGAAATGGTTGCCGCCGACGGGCTATGGCAGCTTCAAGCAGTTGATCCTGCCCGCCCTGGCCCTGGGCCTGCCCCGTGTGGGCCGGGTGGCGCGGGTCACCCGTTCCAGCCTGCTGGAGGTCATTGACCAGGAATACATCCGCACCGCGCGGGCCAAGGGTCTTGGCGAACGAGTGGTGATCCTCCGCCACGCCATGCGCAACTCGCTGATCCCCATCATCTCGCTGATGGGCCTGGATCTGGGCTATATCATCGGCGGCTCGGTCGTCATCGAAAATGTCTTTGCGCGCTCGGGCATCGGCGATCTGATGTTGCGCTCTATCTATTCCCGCGATTTCCCCGTGTTGCAAGGGTGCATGCTTGTGTTGGCATTGGCCATCGTCATCGGCAACATTATTGCCGATCTCACCTACGTAGTCGTCGACCCGCGCATCCGCCACTAGCCGGGCACAGGGGACGGCGTCCGCCACATTCGTGAACCGAAAAGGAGACCCATGGGCAACGGAGAAACCACACTCCCATCGACTGCCAGTAGCGAGGCCTTGGAGATGCAGCGCCGCCGCAAGCAGATCAGCACCTGGGCCCGCCTGCGCCGCAGCCCCGGCGCGATGATTGGCCTGACCCTCATTGTCCTGCTCTTGATCACGGCGGCGCTGGCCAACGTCCTCGCTCCCCAGGGGATCGACGAGCAAAGCCTGCGCAAGGGCCTGCTGCCGCCAGGCGGCGACTATCCCTTGGGCACCGATGAATTCGGTCGCGACATGCTGAGCCGCATCATCCATGGCTCGCGCATCTCCTTGCAGGTGGGCATTATCTCCACGGCCATCTCCTCGGCGGTGGGCATTATCTTGGGGCTGGTCGCCGGCTATTTTGGCGGCCGCCTCGATAACCTCATCCAGGGAATGGTCGACATCAGTTGGGCCTTTCCCACCGTGTTGATGGCCATTTTTATGGTAGCCGTGCTGGGGCCGGGCCTGGGCAACGTCATGATCGCCGTCGGCCTGGTCTATTGGGGGGGATTCGAGCGCGTGGTCCGGGGGCAGGTGCTCTCGCTGCGCGAGCGGGAGTTTGTCCTGGCAGCCCGGACCATCGGCGCCCACGACCTGAGCATCATGATCCGGCATATTTTGCCCAACGTCCTTTCGCCGGTAATCGTGATGATGACCCTCATGCTGGGCGATGCCATCCTGATCGAGGCCACCTTGAGCTTCTTGGGCATGGGCGCCCAACCCCCCACCCCTTCGTGGGGCTCCATCCTTGCCAGCGGGCGCAGCTATTTGATCCTGGCCCCGTGGGTCACGCTCTTTCCCGGCATTGCCATCCTGCTCACCGTCCTCGGTTTCAACCTTTTGGGCGACGGTCTGCGGGATGCACTGGACCCGCGTTTGAAGAACCGCTAAGTGAATGGGCGAGGCATTCCCGGGAATCCGCGGGCAGGGCATCGTTTGTCCGCGG
>CAYVLO010000613.1:0-1987 GCA_964452125.1 uncultured Anaerolineaceae bacterium
CGACTTTGTGGAACAGCATCCCACCATCAAGATGCTGGCCCTGTCCTTCCTGCTGCTCATCGGCTTTACACTGATCGTCGAGGGCCTGCATCAACACATCCCCAAGGGCTATATCTATTTTGCCATGGGGTTCTCGATGTTTGTCGAAGCGCTCAACCTGCGTGTGAGAAAGACAGAATCCGAGCCGGTCAAACTGCACCAGCCCTATGCCCCTGATACAGGCGCCAGCACGACCGAAGGGGCGATTTAGGGTTTCTTGCTCGGCATCCCTGGGTGGGCGATGCGCCTCGAGTTGCATCGCCCATCACCTATGGTATAATTCAAGCGTATTCTTTTGGAGGTCAATCGGACATGAGCAAGCGCAAAGGCAAGGCACAATCGGCAAGCCAAAAGATCTTGTGGGTCCTCAGCCTGACTATCGTGGGCAGCATGGTTCTCAGCCTGATCATCGTAGCGCTGCCCTCGGGCACGGAACAAGCGCCGATGCCCTTGCCCACTTTTACCCCTTTTCCCACCCGTACTCCCCCACCCAGCCCAACGTTGGAGCCTACCGTTCCCCTTGTGGGACCAGTTCTGCCCACCATCACAGAGGCGATCACCTCCACAGTAGAGCTCACGGCGCCCCCAATGGGACCGGTGCTGCCCACCGCCACTCCCTGACACATTCTTTGGAATGCGACACCGCCTCGCTGCCGTCCAGAACAACGGCAGCGAGTTATTTTGCCCACGTTCACCGTCCGATCCGCGCTTTCTCTGGAGTCAAAAGACTGGTATAATACTTTATGAGGGTAGGGTAAGAACAAACCAAGGCCAGAACCGTGGCTATAGGAGCAGCAAAAATCGGCATGGGCATCTCTCGCATCCGACTCGTAGCCAGCTTGAGCATGGGCATAGGCGCCATCTCGTTTGCCTCCGTCTTTATCCGGATGGCCCAGGGGGAGAACGTGCCCGCGCTTTCCATCGCTACCTGGCGCCTGATCTTTGCCTCGATCGTCCTGTTACCCTACGCCTGGGTCACACACCGGGATGAGATCAAGGCCTTGTCGCGGGCCGAATGGGGGTTGCTGATCGCTTCGGGGGCGTTTCTGGGACTACATTTTGCCACCTGGATCGGGTCACTGGACTATACCTCAGTGGCCAGCTCGGTGGTGCTGGTCTCGATGGGGCCGGTCTTTGTCGGGTTGGGGTCGTGGCTCTTTTTGCGCGAGCGGATCGGCCTGCGGATGTCCCTCGGTATTGCGCTGGCGGCCGCCGGGAGTGTGGTCATCAGTTGGGGCGACTGGGGCCAGGGGCAGGATCAATTACTGGGTGACCTGCTGGCTCTGGCCGGGGCCGTGATGATGGCGGGCTATTTGATGATCGGGCGCAAGGTGCGCGGCACCTGCTCTCTGCCCACCTACATCGCCCTGGTCTATGGGGTGGCTATGCTCACCCTGGTGGCTAGCACCATCGTCACCCGCCAACCCATGACCGGGTTTAGCCCCCAGGCCTATGGCTGGTTGCTGGCCTTGGGCTTGATCCCCCAGATCATCGGCCATTCGACCCTCAACTGGGCGTTGCGCTATCTTTCCGCCGCCTTTGTGTCCATCGTCACGCTGGCTGAGCCCATCGGCGCTGGCATCTTGGCCTATCTTCTCCTGGGTGAGGGCATCACCCTGGCGACCGGCCTGGGCGGCGTCCTGGTGCTGGCCGGCATCTATATCGCCTTGCGGGCCGAGAGGACCCAAAAGCCCGCCGGGGCCCTGGAGGTACGATCATGATCAAGACGCGTTGTTTCAAATGTGGATTTGCCTATCAACTCACCGAGCAGACCATTGCCAATATGCTGGTCGTGCAGGGCATCACCCAAAAGCCTCAGTACTTTATGTCCGAGTGCCCTCGCTGCCGCCAGACGAACAAGGTATCGCTGCGCCGGGTGACCCTGCCCGAGCCCGAAGCGCCTGGCGAGGAAGGGTCAACGGCCGAGGATTGACCCGGCCTGCGCCGA
>CAYVLO010000614.1:0-1967 GCA_964452125.1 uncultured Anaerolineaceae bacterium
CGGGTGCAGGGTTTGGGCCACCAGCGACGACTTGCCGCTGCCCGAGACGCCGGTGATGACGATCAGGTGGTTGCGAGGCAGCGACAGGCTGATGTTTTTGAGATTGTGTTGTTGCGCACCACGAATGACAAGGTTGTCCTGGATCATAGGGTCCTTCCGCTGGAATCAGGGTGCCGTGTGGGATTCAACTACGATGGTTTCCCTGTGTGTATGGCATCCGGCCGAGGCGGGTCGAATGCAAGCCGATTTTAGCACAAAAGTGCTAATTGTACAATTTGTGAGGGCGCATGGGCGGCGAGAACGCCGTGGGCGCGGGTAGGGGCGACGCATGCGTCGCCCTCGCCTGCCTGCGCAGGCAGGCGAAAGCGGGGGCCCAGGGGTTCTGTCCGCGGGTAGGCGGAGCCAGGGATCTGCCACGAATTTCACGAATCGCACGAAATCACCGATGCGCCTTGTAGGGACGAGGCATTCCGGCAACGATTGTGTCCTAATGGAGGGATCGTCCCACGTGAAACCAATGTCTTACCCAGGGGCTCTGGGGAATGCCTCGCCCGCAGCGACGCTCGTGTTCATGGTGGGCGAGGCATCGGCCAGGCAATTGCATGCGGGATGTTCCTGGTTACGGCGGACGCAATCGGTTGCGCGGCCCAATGCCCTGCGCCGATGCCGTCGCCCCTACACGCCCTTCCCGAATGCGAAATGTAGTCGCCCCCGCCCTGGCCGTCACCCGCATCCGGGCTCTTGCTCCTGGAGCGACGGCGTAAGCGTCGCCTGCGGCACCCAGGTGCCGCACTCCAGAGGGGTTGGGCTGGGTGGGGGTCAGGCCGCCCCAGGGCTGTGGGTCTGGAGGATGTCGTCGGCCACCTGGCGCATGCTCAGCCTCTGGCGGCGCGCCCGGTGTTGGATTTCCAAAAAGGCCTGGCGCTCGGTGAGCCCCTGGCTTGCCATGAGGGCGCTCTTGGCCCGGGCGATGGCCTTGCGGCTGTCCAGGGCCTCCTGATGAGAGGCGGCCTGGCTGCCCAGCTCTTGGTGTTCTCGAAAACGGGCCACGGCCAGCTCAATGGCCGGCCCGAGTTCGGCTTCGCGAATGGGTTTGACCAGATAGCCGTGGATGGCGCCGGTCGATGCCGCTCGCTCCACCAGATCGCGCTCGCTGTAGGCGGTGAGGAGGATCACCGGCACGGCCCATTGGGCAGTGATGGCTTGGGCCACAGCAAGGCCGTCCAGCCCGGGCATTTTGATGTCCAGGATGGCCAGGTCGGGGCGGGATTCTCCCACCAATCGGAGGGCGGTGTCGCCGTCGGCGGCGGTGAGGACGCTGTGTCCCATATCGCACAGGATGGCGCGCAATCCCATGCGCGTCAGGGCCTCGTCGTCGGCGATCACAATGCGCATCAGGAGCCTGCCGGGTCAGCTGCGGTGTGTTGCTTTCGGTGCAGCGAGGCGGCCTCCACCGCGTCGGCCAAGGCCGCAGGGTCGTCGGGGGTGACGACGAGGGTCTTGCCGTTCAAGACCAATACCACGGTGTTCAGATCGTTGGTGGCATAGGCTTTGTAGGCGCCCAGCGACGAGTTGTAGAAATGGCCGGCGAAGCTGAACAGCCCGCCGATGCCCATGGTGCGCACCGAGCCCAGGGTGGCGCCGATCTGCACCTCGACGCGGTCCAGCGTCGCCAGGTCGAAGGAGGTGGTGCGACCCCAATGCAGGATCGACAGGCGGCCGTCGGCCACCCGATAGCCGCGGATGGCAAAAGCGGCGGAAAACAGGGCCACCCCGACCAGCACCAAGACGCCCCATCCGGGTTCGCGATAGACGGCATAAAGGCCCACGGCCAATGTGGCCGCGGTGATTGCTTTGAGCTTTAGGCTCCAGGGAGCGCCAAATTCCTGTTGCATGGAGTTTCCTTTCGGTTGTTGGTGCCGATTGTAGCGCACATCGGCCGCGGGGTCAAGTCGTCTGCTGATTCG
>CAYVLO010000615.1:0-1965 GCA_964452125.1 uncultured Anaerolineaceae bacterium
GCGGGACGGTCCCTCTGTCAGAACACAGGCGTTTCTGGAATGCCGTCGCCCCTACGATGCATGTCGATGACGGGATCTGTAGGGGCGACGGCATCGCCGCCGGTGATTAGGCCGTGCAACCGATGGCGCCCGCCGTAACCGGGAACATCCCGCATGCCATTGCCTGGCGATGCCTCGCCCATCATAGGGCATTCCGATCGTCGGGGGCGGGCGAGGCATTCCCAGGAACCTATGGGTAGGCATCGTATGCCCGCGGGACGGTCCCTCTGTCAGAACACAGGCGTTTCTGGAATGCCGTCGCCCCTACATCTGCTGGGGCCGAAAAACGCCATTGACGGACAGAGCCGAATGTGGTATCATGGGGTTGTCCCGAACAGTCCTATTTCTATGATCGATTCGTCGCTCGTGAGGGGGAAACGGCCTCGCGCGGGGCCTCCACCCCCCACCCTACTGATCGCCCCGAGCGATCACCCCAAGAGGAGGGACTATGAGCAAGGAAGCGCAGCAAACGATTCATGTCTCGTCATTCACCGGCGGCTTGGTAGGCCCAAGCCAGCCCCAACTGGGCCCCGTGGCCGATGGCGGCACCATCGTGGCCCTGACGGCGCCCGGCTGCTGGGGCCCCATGATCACCCCCTCGTTCCAGGGCGGGCACGAGGTGACCCAACCCGTAGCCGTCGAGGGGGCCGAGGTCGGAGACGCCATCGCCATCCGCATCCAAAAGGTCCGGGTCACGTCGGCGGCGACGTCGTCGGGCGTCGGCGAGGCCGTGGAAGGCTGCTACTCGGGCGACCCCTTTGTGGCCCGGCGCTGCCCCAACTGCGGCACCGAAAGCCCGGCCACCCGACTCGAGGGCACGGGCCCCGAGGCCATCCGCTGCGCCGTGTGCGGCGCCGAGATCAGCCCCTTCCGCATCGCCCACGGCTATACCATCGCCTTTGACGACGAGCGCACCGTGGGCGTGACGCTCGATGACAAGGGGGCCGAGGCGCTGGCCCAGAATGCGGCCGAGGTCATGGCCCTGCCGCCCGAATCGGGTCAGAATCCCGCCGTGGTTTTGCGCCCGGCCGATATGCCGGGGGTTGCCTCCCGCCTGCGGCCCTTCCTGGGCAACATTGGCACCACACCCGCCATCGACATGCCCGATTCCCACAACGCCGGCGACTTTGGCCAGTTTCTGGTCGGCGCACCCCACAAATTCGGCATCACCGAAGAGCAATTGGAACTGCGCACCGATGGTCACCTGGACATCGACTCGGTGCGCGAGGGGGCCATTCTGATCTGCCCGGTCAAGGTGCCCGGCGGCGGCGTGTATATGGGCGACGCCCACGCCATGCAGGGCGATGGCGAGATCGCCGGCCACACCACCGACGTCGCGGCCGAGGCCACCGTGCAGGTACAGGTCATCAAGGGCCTCAAGCTCGAAGGGCCGATCCTGCTGCCGCCGGCCAAGGATCTCCCCTACCTGGCCCGGCCTCTGAAAAAGTCGGAGCGAAAGGCCGCCAAAAAGCTGGCCAAAAAGCACGAACAGGACACCCCGGAAAAGACCGCCCCCATTCAGATGGTGGGCTCGGGCGCGAACCTGAACGCGGCCCTGGATAACGGGGTGGCGCGCCTGGCGGCCCTGTTGGACATGTCGCCTGCCGAGGTGCTGAACCGCGTCACCCTGACCGGCGCAGTGGAGGTGGGCCGCGCGCCAGGCATGGTGACCGTGACCCTGCGGGCGCCCCTGAAAAAATTGGACGAGCTGGGCTTGAAAGAACTGGTCAAGGAGCAATACAAGGTCTAGAAGGCACGCGCGCCGCCAACGGCAGTCGCTATAGGTAGATTCTGTAGGGGCACCCCTCGCGGGTGCCCCGTTTTTCGCCCATCGCCCACCGCCGCCATGCCCGCGGTAGGGGCGACGCATGCGTCGCCCCTACGATTTGCATCGAGGATTTTGTGCCATTCGTGAAATTCGTGTAA
>CAYVLO010000616.1:0-1963 GCA_964452125.1 uncultured Anaerolineaceae bacterium
AGCCGGCGGCTATGTGGCAGCCATCCTGGTGGGCGGCTTTTACATCGCCCGCGCCGGTTGGATGGCCGTTCGGACCACCCATTCTCTGGACATGAACGCATTGATGACCATTGCCGCCGTCGGCGCCGTCTTTATAGGCGAATGGGCCGAGGGCGCCGTGGCCATGTTCCTCTTTTCGCTGGGGAACACCCTCGAAGCCTACACCATGGATCGCGCCCGAAATGCCATTCGCAGCCTCATGGACCTGAAACCTCGAACGGCCATTCGGCTGCAAGGGGACCAGGAACAAGAGGTCGCCGTGGAGGACCTGCGAGTCGGCGATCGGATCCTCGTGCGCCCCGGCGAGCGCATCCCGCTGGACGGCCATGTCCTGACGGGCGAGTCGGCGGTCAATCAGGCGCCCATCACCGGCGAGAGCGTGCCCGTTGACAAAAGCCCTGGGCACGAGGTCTTTGCCGGCACCGTCAACGGCCACGGCGCCCTGACGGTGGCCGTCACCCGGATCTCGACCGATACGACCATCGCCCGCATCATCCAGATGGTGGAGGAGGCCCAGAGCCAAAAGGCGCCCTCTCAGCGTTTCGTGGATCGCTTTGCCCGCGTTTATACGCCGCTGGTCATCGCCGTGGCAGCCGGAGTGGCCGTCGTTCCGCCTGTGGCCGGCGCCCTGCTGGGCCTGGGGGAGTGGGGCGCCCTATTCGGTGAATGGGTCTATCGCGCGCTGGTGCTGTTGGTCATTGCCTGCCCCTGCGCCCTGGTGATCTCGACGCCGGTCAGCATCGTCAGCGCCATCGCCAGCGCGGCGCGTTCCGGGGTCCTGATCAAAGGTGGGGCCTATCTGGAGGGCCTGGGCTCGCTCAAGGCCATCGCCTTTGACAAGACGGGTACCCTCACCGTGGGCCGACCCCAGGTGGTCGACATGCGCTGCGTCCATCACCCGGAAGGGCTGGCCTGGACCGAATGTCCCGACTGCCGGCAGATGTTGGCCCGGGCCGTGGCCGTCGAGCGCCGCTCGGAACATCCCCTGGCCCAGGCGGTGGTGCGGGCCGCCCAGGAACTGGGGGTGGACTCGCTGCTCCCCGCCGCCGAAGCGGTAGAAGCCCTGACAGGGCGCGGGGTGCGCGGCAAGGTAAATGGCCACACGCTGACCGTGGGCACCCACGGCTTTGTGCACGAGGAACATCCCGAATTGGCCGAGGGCCCCTTTTGCGATGCCGTTCACGCAGCGCAGGCGGCGGGCCAATCGGTGATGGTGGTTCAGGAGGATGGCCACGGCGTCTTGGGGTTTATCGCCGTCTCTGACGCGCTGAGGCCCGGGGTAGCCGGGGTGATGGCCGACCTGGCTCAGGTGGGCATCGCCCATACGGTGATGCTCACCGGCGATAACCAGGCCACGGCCCGATCCATCGCCGCTGCGGCCCAGGTGGGCGAGGTGCGGGCCGATCTGTTGCCCCAGGACAAGGTCCAGGCCGTCGAATCGCTGTTGACCGACTATCAGAGCGTGGCGATGGTGGGCGATGGGGTGAACGATGCGCCGGCGATGGCCCGGGCCACCGTAGGCATCGCTATGGGGGCGGCCGGCACCGATACCGCCCTGGAGACGGCCGACGTGGCCCTCATGGCCGACGATCTGAGCAAGCTGGCCTTTACCGTTCGGTTGAGCAAACGAGCGCGGGCCATTATTCGACAGAACGTCATATTTGCTCTGGGGATCAAGGCGATCTTTTTCGCCCTCGCCCTGGCCGGGATCGCCACCCTGTGGATGGCCGTCTTTGCCGACGTGGGCGCGTCGATGATCGTCACCTTTAACGGGATGAGGTTGCTGCGCGAGAAGGGCTAGCTCCCACTCCCGGCGCGGGCGCACCCAGGGGCAGGTCAGCCATTCTGAATCTGGCCCGCACTGACCCCCCCACAGTGCTCCCGCCGGATCCGGCGGTGGGGGCCCGGATCTGGCGATCCGGGC
>CAYVLO010000617.1:0-1962 GCA_964452125.1 uncultured Anaerolineaceae bacterium
GAACGCCCTGGAGAGATCCAATTCTCCAGGGCGTTTTACCTTGATATGGGCCATTCGCTATGAACTGAGGAGCTTGTCCAGTTCCAGCGCGCGGAGGCACTCGGCAGTTGGTTCGCCGGTGTTCGGGTCCCATTTCATGCGCTCGTAGAAGCGGCGCTTGAACCAGGCAAAATCCTCGTCCGAAATCCCGCTGCCGGCGATGGGGCCCTCTGTGAAAGCGGTCATCACCCGGCGTGGCAGGCGGTCGTCGTCGGCGGTGAACCCTTCACGAAGGTTGAACAGACGGGCCAATGTCTGTGCTCGCGCGCCAATGGCCAGCATCTCGTGAATGCTATAATCGACGCCGGTGACCCCCGACAGAACCTGGGCCAGTTGCAGGTAGTCATAACAATAGAACTGGCAGATCAGGGCGCAGTCGTGAAAGTGCATAAAGTTGACTTCGTGGTAAAAGATTTCGAGCTTTTGTTCGTCAAGGGCTTCGCGCTTGAGCGGTTTGATCGGCTTGCCCGCGGCTGAGCTGACCCGGTCTTGCCAATCGCCGTGGTGCAGATAGGCCGTGTCGTGCATGTTCATCATGTGGTCGGCGCCCACAGGCGCCAGGGCATAGCCCACGCCCAAGGCTGGTTTGAGGCGGGGTTCGTGCATGGGCAATTCCTGGCCCTTGACGGTCAGGTTAAAGGGCTGGGACTCGGGCCCAAAGCGGGCGGCCATGCGGTTCACCCCTTCGGCCATCACATCGCCAAAGCCCCGCCGTGAGGCGATAAGGTCCACGGCGTGCAGCATGGCGGCGGCGTCGCCCCAGCGAAAGTCCAGGCCGCCCGTGTCCGCCTCGGTCAAAATCCCGTTTTCAAAGCATTCGATCACAAAGGCGATGCTCATTCCCGTCGAGATGGCGTCCAGTCCCAAGGCATTGGCTCGTTCGTTGGCTTTCAGGATGGCCAGGTTATCGGACACGCCGCAGCTGGGGCCAAAGGCCGCCATGGCCTCGTATTCTGCGCCGCCGTACACCGGGTCGAGGCTGCGGTTTGGATCAGGGTCCTGGTTTTCAAAGACCTGCTTGCAGTGTACGGGGCATCCCTGGCAGGTGTCACGACCCTTGTAGAACATCTGATAGTTGCGCTCGCCTGTGATTTGATCGATCTCGTCAAAGATCGCTTGTCCGAAATTGCGTGTGGGCAGCCCGCCCGCCAGGGCCAGACGCGCTGCAGAATCTTGGGTTGCGCGGCCAATGCCTTCGGCGGCCCAGCCCATGGTTTCCTTATAGTTTTCTCCCAGCCAGCGGGCCACATCGGTCACATCGGTCCGGTTGACCACCGATACTTTTTCGGTGCCCCGCACGGCGACGGCTTTGAGGTTCTTGGAGCCCATCAAAGCGCCCATACCATTGCGTCCTGCCGCGCGGTTCACGTCGTGAATGATGGCTGCATACCGAACCAAGTTCTCGCCAGCAGGGCCGATCTGGGCGACCCGGACTTTTTCGTCGCCCAATTCGGCGCGCATGGCTGCCTGGGCCGGGGCTGTTTCGAGGCCCCAGAGATGGGCAGCCGACCGGATCTCGGCCTTGCCATCGTGAACCCAGAGGTACACGGGCGAGTCGGCCCGCCCGTGGATAACCAGGGCGTCGAACCCGGCATGCTTGAATTCGTGACCCCAAAAACCACCCACCTCGGAACTGCCCAGGGCGCCGGTCAGGGGCGATTTGCCGCCGAGGCCATGACGGCCTGCGCCCGGAAAGCCGGTGCCTTGGAGGACCCCCGGTGCAAAAATCAGAAGGTTTTCCGGGCTCAAGGGCTCGACATGGGCTGGCAGATCGCGCAGGAGCAGGTACGCGACCAAAGCACGTCCACCAGCCAGCAGGCGATAGACATCGTCGGGTGGGCGCTCCACATGGGTTGTTCCCAAAGCCAGGTCGACATGCAGTATTTTGCCGTGTGTTCCACCGATCACGTTAGATCCTCCAAG
>CAYVLO010000618.1:0-1957 GCA_964452125.1 uncultured Anaerolineaceae bacterium
ATGCAACAGCCGTGGGTTCGAATTCGATCACAAGCTGACAATCTCCTGACAAAGGCGCGTCGGACAGAAAGAACACCCAGACCGGGCTGGATTTAAAAAACGGCCCACTCCCTCTCTGGAATTGACAAACAGCCAGGCTGCGAGTACTCTACGTATGCGCAGTGTCGGAATCGTAGGCGTCAGGGAGGGAACACCCAGTGCAAACTCGGGAGAGCGAAGCAGTCGATCTGTGGCAGGTGGGCGACGGCAAGAGCCGTGCGGCGCGTACCGCCGAAATCCTACTGACGCTGAGCCGCTATGGCTTTGGCGAATTGATTGAGCGTAGCTGGTGGGCGCGGTGGCTGCCCGGCGAACCTGGGGAGGCATCGCCCGACAGCCGCGACGAGGCCAGCGCAGTCCGGCTGCGCCGATTGTTTGAGGCCCTGGGCCCCTCTTTTGTCAAGATCGGCCAGCTATTGGCCCTACATGCCGGCGCGCTACCCCAGGCCTATCGCGATGAGCTGTCGCGCCTGCTGGATAGCGCCTTGCCCCTGCCCTTCTCATTGATCGAGCGCGTGCTGGCTGCCGAACTGGGCGACAACTGGTCCCACGATTTCGCCCAGATCGAGGCTGAGCCGTTAGCCAGCGCATCTATCGGCCAGGTGCACAGAGGCGCCCTGCCCGGCGGAGAGTTGGTGGCGGTCAAGGTCCAGCGCCCCGGCGCCCAGATTGACTTTGACCGCGATTTCGACATCCTGAGAGACCTGGTGCGCTACACCCGCCTCCACACCGCGCTGCGCATGACCAAAACGCAACTGGCGACCATCATCGACGAGGTCATCTCATTCACCCGATCCGAGTTCGATTATGACCACGAAGCCAACGCGGCTCGCCGCCTGCGCGCGATGGACATCGAAGACATGTACGTGCCCCTCGTGTACGACGAGCTGACCACCCGCCACGTGCTCACGACCGAGTTCATTGCCGGGCTGACCCTCAACGATGTCCTCAACCATCTGGACGATCCCGACTGGCTGGCCGAAAACAAGGTCCAGCGCGACAAGCTGGCCCGGCAGATCATGCGCAACCAACTGATGCAGGCCCTGAGCTGTGGCTTTTTTCAGGCCGATCCCCATCCGGCAAACCTGATCTTGATGGAGGATGGCCGCCTTGGTTATGTCGACTTTGGCATCGTCGGCGAGGTGGACGAGCAGACGCAGCGCGACATCGTCGATATGGCCATTTTCGAGATGCTGGATGACTATGAGGCGCTGTGGCCCATTATCCTGCGCTATGGACAGCCCACTGAAAAGACCGACATGCGCACCTTCAAGGCCGAGTTCAAGGCGCTGTCCAATCGCTACAAGGCGCTGGGACAGCGCAGCTTTGCCGTTCGCAGCCTGGGCGTCTATATCGAGGAGCAATTGCGCCTTTATCACAAGCACCATCTGCGCGTGGCCACCGGCTGGGCCACCTACATGCGGGGGGTGATCGTCTATGGCAACACGGCCGCCATGCTCTCCGAAGACTTGAACTTTATGCGCGACAACCTGCCGATTTTCCAAGAGATCAAAGCCCGGCAGGTGCTTGCCGATCTGACACCCCAGCGGGTGTGGACCGATGGAGTGCTGCGCCAGGCCTACGATACCCAGCGCAGCTTGCGAGCCCTGGCTGTGGTGCTCCGCCGCGCCGAAGAGGGCGAGCTGTCGATCCTGGAAGACGAGAGTCCCCGCACCGAAGCGGTGCGCAATGCTCGGCTGCGAGCGGGAATCTGGACGGCGCTGCTCATGGGATCGGGTTGGCTCGCCGTGACGCTACGGCAAGAGATGATCGCCGGGCAGGTTCCTGGCTGGACCCCGGGGTTGCTCGCCGCGGCTCTGTGTCTGTGGCGCCTGGTCATCGCTCTACGCCGCCTGCGCTGATTTCTGCGGCAGCGGCGCCGAGTACAGCGCCTGCCCTGTCAAGGCAGGCACGCACT
>CAYVLO010000619.1:0-1953 GCA_964452125.1 uncultured Anaerolineaceae bacterium
TGACCACCGGGTTGTCATGCACCAGGTCGCGCGTGGACGGCTTGGGCTTAGGAAAACGCGTTTCCATCTCCTTCACGTACGCCTGATACGCCTGGCTGCGCGCTTCGGCCTCCTGGTGCGGCGTCAACGGTTTGAGTCGGTGATTGGGTGTCGTCATAATATTCCTCCGTATCGATAGGATCGGGCCAGCAGGGAGGGTGCCGGCGGGAATATTCCGGCCAGCACCCCGCTGTGGGCCTTAGAGATCGCCGTCGAGCATGTCTCCAAGCACTTCATCAGGCTCAGTGTCCAATGCAACGAGCGGCGCCTCTGCGTCTGTCTTGTTGAGGTGAGCGATGCCATACCGAACGGCTGCCTCAACCTGGTCGGCAAGCTCGCGATCCTCATCCAGGGCGCGTGTGACGGCAGCTTCCCCGACGGCGATTTTCTCGCCTCGGAAGTACCACGCGCAGGCGCCCTTGATGGGACTGCCATCTTCCTTCGTGAAGACGCCCAGCTCCCGGCCCAGTGCAGCCAGTTCAGCCGTGATGTCCGCCATGCCCGTATCCAGGAAGACCGTGATGACGGCTTCGCGGCCATTCCGCCCGACTTTGTTCTTGGTGACTTTTACGCGAAATTCCAGCCCCAGGAGCTCGCCGGTCGTCTTATGGATGACCGGGACGGGCCTCTGCGCGACCTTGCCGATCACGCTGGCATAGAAGCGGGGCGAGTGGCCGCCTGGCATTATGGTTTGAGGGCCGTAGGCGAAGCTGGCCTGGCCGAACTTGTCGCGAACCTGATTGAGCATCAAGACGGCGGTGGTGCTGTTCGCCAGCTCGGTTTTCGCTGCTTTGAAGTACTGAGCGAGTACTGATGCCCGGCTGGCGATGGTCTTGTCGCCGATGTCACCGGCCAACTCGGCCTCCGTCGCCAACGCGGCGATACTGTCGAGGATGATCAGGTCGAACGCAGAGCGGCTCGGCTCGTCCGGATGTTTCCACCTGACCATCTTGCGCATGGCGTTCAAAGCTTTCTCCGCCGAGCTGGGCTGAAGCAGCCACATGCGCCGGTCTGAGTGCTCGCCGTGGATGTCGAGCCCGAACTTGCCGGCCCAGATCGGGTCCACGGCGGCTTCTGTATCCACGTACGCCACGTAGCCGCCCCGGTCAATGACCGCTTTGGCGGCCATGAGGGCCAGGGTGGTTTTGCCCCAGCCCTCATTTCCGTAGAGAATGGTCCAGCGCCCAACCGGCAGCCCTCCGCCGAGCGCGAAGTCGAGCATCAGACTGCCGGTCGAGTAGAATTCAGTCGGTTCAGGCTCGCTCACGAACGCGATCTTTTCAGTCGAGAACAGCTGCAAGAGCGTCTCTTCAGCCGTCTTGATCATCGTGTCACCTCCCTGGATGCGCTGGTTAGGCCCTTACCCCCAACCTTGCATCCGTGTCTCGAAGTCCAGTCCACCGTAGGGCGAGGTCACGGTGAAGGTGTCCAACTGTCTCACCACGAAGATGCGCGCCTTGACATAGGCCTCCATGAGCTCGCGGGCGCGTTGCTCAGCCTCATCCTGGTTGGAGAACCAGCACACGGGGCACTCCGGCTCGCTGCCCAGGGTGAGTGGAATGCCGATCACTTCGTAGGCGGGCTCAGGCGTGATGATCTCAGCCTCTCGCGCCTCCCTGGTCGCCTCCAGGTGCGCCTTGACCTTGTCGCGACGGGCTTTCCATTTGCGATACGCCGTTTCGACCTCGTCGATTTCGTTCAGCAGGGGTATCAGGGAGGCGTCCAGGCCGCCGTCCAGGTGTTGGTCAAGGTAGAGGGCCAGCCGGCCAGCCAGGCTCTCGGTTTCGGGCGTTTCGGGTTGGTGTGCATTGGTGATCATGGTTTCCTCCATATCTTGGGTTGTAGCGGCATTCACGCTGCCTGTACGTCGCCAGAATTAATGGGACAAAAGCACACTAAAAGTAATGGAGACTT
>CAYVLO010000620.1:0-1946 GCA_964452125.1 uncultured Anaerolineaceae bacterium
TGAGCAGAAGTGACTGGAGAAGCATATTCCTCCCTACGGCGTTGTGCTCGCATCCGATGCAGTGATCTGCCCTCGACAATCTCCGGTGAACACCGATCTACGATCATCTGCCCGTGTTAGCTCTTCAGCGTTAGCCCAAGACTCCAACTTCAATCCACGTAGAAGGCCATCCCCAGTAGCCCTGGCCCGGCGTGGGTACCCATCACTGGTGTGAACTCGGTCACGTAGAGCTCGCTGCAGTCGAACAGCTCCTCAACACGCTGCTTCAGGTCCTCGGCTTCTTCCTGGGCGTCGGCCTGGCAGATGGCGACGTGGACGGGGCGATCGCCCACCTGCTTTGCCACCTCATCCAGCATGACCTGGATCGCTCTCGGCCGGGTGCGGGGTCTGGCAAAAGGCTCTACCTTGCCATCCAGCACACGGAGCACGGGCGTGATCTGGAGCACGCTGCCCACCCACGCAGCCGCCCCACCAATGCGGCCGCCCCGGTGCAGGTACTCCAGCGTCTCGAGTACAGCGTAGAAGCGAACCTTCGAGGCCACCTCTTCTGCACGCGCCACCACCTCCTCCACGTCGGCACCGGCCGCGGCCGCCCGGGCCGCCTCCAACACCACAAAGCCCTGGGCCATGGCTGCCGTGCCGGAATCTACGACCCGGATCGGTGACCCATCCACCAATTGGCTGGCCATGACCGCCACATTGTGAATGGCACTGAGTTGGGGCGGAAGAACAATGGCCACAACGCCCGCCGATTCCTGTCCAGCAGCGGCAAAGACGCGCACAAAGTCACCCATCGAAGGAGACGACGTGGTGGGGACGTGAGTGGTGGTACGCAGCAAGCGGTAGAACTCGGCAGGCGTCATGTCAACACCATCGCGGTACGTGCGATCGGCCAGGTTCAACAAAATCGGCACGACGCGAATGTCAAGCTCCCGAGCCAGCGCCTCCGGTACGGTTGCGTTCGAGTCAGTTACCACCACGACTCTTTTCATTTCGCTTCCCCCTGTGGGTCTCTACCTCGGATGCGTCTCCACGCTGGTCCGTCCAGGCCGTCCATCTGTATCCCTTTAGGGCGTCTTGGCCGGAATCCAGCCCTCGGGCACCTCCACCGAGTGGCACTGGGTGCAATACAGCTCGGACGTGCCGTTCTGCACAGCGACGCGCGCTCCTTCGCAGGCCAGTTTCTGCAGTTCCTCCACTACTTGGTTTGGAACCATTTTCCCATCGCAAAACGGTCGACCTCGGGGCGGCAAGCCCTCACGGCTTGCCTGCACCACCAGAGGCCACCGCCTCAAGGTGCTCCTCCCGGATGCAGCTCACCAGGTCGTCCACCCCGTTGATCCACAGCTTTTCCCCACGATAGAGGCAAGCGCTGTTGTCTCTCAGGTTCAGTTTCAGGATGCGCGTCTGGGTCTGCTCGCTCAACAGGCTCCAACACAGCGTCTGCGATTCGCAATCCCCGCACGTCTCGTTGACAATGACGACATCGGGCTGCAGCTCGCGAGCCCGAGCCAGAGATTCTTTGCCGCACGTCTCACATTCGACGATCTCCAGATCGAGCTGGGTCTGCAAAATCTCTTTGAGGCCCAGGCCAAAAAGAGAGTCGCCCGACAATATGAGTACCCGCATCCTGCGTCTGACGTCCCGTTTGTTCTGCATATCACAAGTATACCACAGCCGAGCCAGCGTGGGCAGGGGCATTCGGCCCATTCTGGTTGACCTAAAGAACTAGAGGGCCCCCGGCAAAGATAGTTCTTTAGGTCAACCGGGGGCCAGCGCGAGTCTTTGGCAACACAGAGCATTTGTGGGGGTGCCCGGTCGCGATTCAGTTGCGCAGGAGGCGACGCGACTCGGTCGGTCTCTGTTGGCCTGGCCCCAGGGGTGTGCGCCTATTCGTGAAATTCGTGTAATTCGTAGCTAAAGGGCGAGGCATTCCCAGGAACCTA
>CAYVLO010000621.1:0-1945 GCA_964452125.1 uncultured Anaerolineaceae bacterium
ATGGCCTCAAAGCCTGGGTGACCAGTGGACCGGTGGCCGACTATATCGTGCTCTTTGCCATGACGGACAAGAGCAAGGGCTCGCGGGGGATCTCGGCCTTTGTTGTGGACACCACCTTGCCCGGGTTTTCTCCCGGAAAAGTGGAACCAAAATTGGGTATTCGAGCGTCTCATACATCAGAGCTGATCTTTGAAAACTATCGACTGCCGGCCTGGCACCGCTTGGGCGACGAGGGCATGGGGTTCAAGATCGCCCTTTCGATTCTGGATGCCGGGCGGGTTGGCATTGCGGCTCAGGCCGTGGGCATTGCCGAAGCGGCCTTTGAGGCCGCCCGCGACTATGCCAGGGAGCGCGAGCAGTTTGGCCAGCCGATTGCCGAGTTCCAGGGCATCCAGTGGATGCTGGCGGATATGAAGACTCGATTGGAGGCGGCACGCCTGCTGACCTACCAGGCGGCAATGGCCAAGGAAGAGGCGCACAAGACCCATGGCCGATATACCACTGAAGCGGCCATGGCCAAATTGTATGCCTCAGAGATGGCCATGTGGGTGACGACCAAGGCGGTGCAGATCTTTGGCGGCAACGGCTACAGCAAGGAATACCCTGTGGAGCGCCATTTCCGCGACGCCAAAATCACCGAGATCTATGAGGGCACCAGTGAAATTCAGCGCTTGGTCATCGCTCGAAACCTGTTGGCAGCCACCTGACAACCGAACCTGATGCTTGATTTGGGAATTGTCATTGTAAATTATAACGTGCGCGATCTGCTGCGGGATTGCCTGCTGTCGGTGTTCGACAGCCAGGGCTCGTTCAGCTTTGAGGTCTGCGTGGTGGACAATGCCTCGCACGACGGCAGCGCCGAGATGGTCGCTGCCGAGTTTCCCCAGGTGCGCCTGATCCGCGCCGAGAACCGAGGCTATGCAGCCGGCAACAACTTGGGCTTGCAGGCCTTTGATTTTTCGGCGCAAGGAGGCGTAACGGAGGATGCGCCGCGCTATGCGCTGTTGCTGAACCCGGATACGGTGCTGCCCCCCTCCGCTCTGGGCGACATGCTGGCCTTTATGGAGGCGCATCCCCAGGCCGGGGCGGCGGGTCCGCGGCTGGTGCGCGAGGACGGCAGCCTGGATCGGGCCTGCCGCCGCAGTTTCCCGACGCCCGAGGTGGCCTTTTACCGCCTTTCGGGCCTGAGCCGTCTCTTTCCCAAGAGCCCCCGCTTTGGCCGGTACAACCTGACCTATCTGCCGCCCGACCGCGTCACCGAGGTGGATTCGGTGGTCGGCGCCTTTATGCTTCTCCGGGCCGATGCCCTGGCCCAGGTGGGGCTTTTGGACGAGCAGTATTTCATGTACGCCGAGGACCTCGATCTGTGCTATCGCCTGAAACAGCAGGGCTGGCAGGTGTGGTACAATGCCGAGGTCACTGTGTTGCATTACAAAGGCCGGTCCAGCCAGCAGCGCAGCGCCTTTGCCAACTTGCAGTTTTATCAGACCATGCGCCAATTTCACGACAAGCATTTCCGTCAGGACACCTTCTTTTTGATGAATTGGTTCATCTACGCCGCGGTTTGGGGTATGGAGCGCTGCGCCCTCTTGCGCGATCGACTGCGGCCCGCAGATCGGCGGGGGGTCGCTTCGGCGCTGCCGGTCCAGGGCAAGGGAGGGGAATGATGAGACGTCGAGCTGACGCACTCTTTACCTTCCTGCTGGTGGTGCACGATGCGGCTATGGTGGCCCTGGCCTTCTACATCGCCTACTGGCTGCGCAACGTGGTAGCCGTGCCTCCACCCATCAGCATTGCGCCCCTGAGCGATTACCTGGTGATGATGGTGGTCCAGGTGATCACCATGGTGGTGGTTTATTTTTTCACCCGGCTGTACGATCTCAAACGTACGATGCCTCGGCTGGACGAGTTCTACCGTCTCTTTGCAGCGACCTCCATCGGGGCC
>CAYVLO010000622.1:0-1934 GCA_964452125.1 uncultured Anaerolineaceae bacterium
AGAACTGGTCTTTCGGTTGGTGCATGATCTCGAGATTTCCAGTCACCGAGCGGAACTGGCGACGTTGGAGGCGGCGCGCGCCCACGCTGCAGCCGATCAGCGCACTGAGGTAACGACCGGGGACGTTGTCGCTGTGGCCCCCATGGCCCTACGCCAAAGACGCAGCACCTTTATGCGGGAATACCTCGCCACTGCCCAGATCGAAGAGGACGAGATCTGGGCAGCCTGCCAGGCCACGCAAGAGGTACCATAGTGAACCACCAACCAAATCTGGGCACCATTGGTCCAAGGGACGATCGGGACCGACGCATCGCCTTCTGGTCGTGGGGGTTGTTCTTTGGATGGATCTTGACGAGCATCGGTTACTATGGAGAGTGGATCGCCCACCCGACAGCGGCGCTCACGCTGAGCGGCGCCGACATGGCAGAGTTTGTCAAGTTTCTGCCGGCGGTGATGGACGGCTCGCTGTCAGTGATACGCCAGTTGTTTTATTTGCCGCCCCTGGTTGTGAGTGTCACGGTGGCCCTCCTGATTGGCTCGCCACGGCTGACCATGCCCGCGTATGCGCGAGCGGTGGCCCTGATTCTGGCGATACCCGTGAGCCTCCAGATGTTGCCCCCTGCCTGGTCGGTCGCCAGTTTGAGGTCGCCCGAGTTCATGCCCCAAACGCTGGCATTGATCGGCTCGTGGATTCTCTTGGCGCTATTCTGGCTTGTGGGACGTGTGTCGCTTTTATGGTCGGGCCTAGTCGTCGCGGCATTGGGATTGGTCTCCCTGGCGTTGTGTGCCTGGCATATTGCATTGATCAAGCCTGCCATCAATGCCGTTTATGGAATGGCGCCCGGAATCGGCTGGGGCTTTTGGGTGAGCATGGTGGGTTTGATGGTACTGAGCCTTGTCGGTTTTGCCCTGGCTATCCGCAATCGAGATCGCAGAGGCCAGCCATGAGAACGCCCGCTCTTCTTCGGCATCGATGGGAGCCGCTGACTGCTGCCGCGATCCTGGGGCTAGCCACCTTCCTGCGAGTGGCGTGGCCCAGGTTGACGGAATTCAAGTTCAGCGAAGCCCGGTTGATGGCCTTGGCTCTGGAACTGACGCAGAAGGGCCGGCTTCCTCTTGTCGGCGTGCCCTCATCCGCAGGATTTGACCATTCGCCGGTGAGTGTGTATCTCTATCTTCCGCCCTTTTTTGTTTCCTCAAGCCCGATCTCGGCTACGATCTATGGAGGGTTGGTCGGCGTGGCTGCGGTGTGGCTGTGTTGGACCCTGTCCAAGAGATGGCCGGGCGGTGGACGCTGGGCGGCAGTTGTCTCTTCTTTGCTGCTGGCGGTCAGTCCTTGGGCTGTATCCTACAGCCGAAAGATCTGGCAGGTAACCTTTGTACCGGCATTGGCGCTGCTGGCTGTTGGCTTTGCCATTTCGGCACTGGTCGGTCCCAAACGTTGGTATCTGGCTCCGGCGATTGTGGCCCTGGCCGTTTTGGTGCAGGTTCATCCTTCGGCGGTGTGGCTGGCGGCCGCTTTTGGACTCTGGTTGATCGTCTTCCGCAAGAAGGTAAGCTGGGCGCCGCTCCTGGTGGGTGGAGGTCTGGGGGCACTTACGGCTGTGCCTTTTCTCTTGTATCAGGTGCAGAATGGCTGGCCCGCCTGGAAGGCGCTCCAGTCTCTGCCAAACAGCGGTTGGACCCTTTCCAGCCTGGGCCTGACCTGGGAGGTCATTACAGGACGGGGCATCCATGTGCTTGCCGGAGAGGCCAGCGCTGACCTGGCGTCGGCGATGCGATGGGGTGCTGCCTTTGATGTCCTGGGTTGGCTGACACTGGTAGCAACCCTTGGGCTGATCGTGCGAGCTATACGACACTGGCGCTCGCAGGATCTTGAGCAATGGGAAGCAGCCCGAGTGGATTTTGTCTTGGTTACATGGCTCATCATCCCG
>CAYVLO010000623.1:0-1930 GCA_964452125.1 uncultured Anaerolineaceae bacterium
CAGCTTGAGGTGGGCGATTTCGATCCGGGCCCCGGCCTCCTCGCCGATCTGAATGGCCTCGGCCACAGCCTCCAGGGCGCCGTCGCTTTCGCTGCGCACGTGGCTGGCATAGAGGCCTCCGCGGCGCGCCGCGGTCCGCGCCAGGGCCACCACCTCGGGGGTGCGGGCATAGTTGCCCGGGGGATAGAACAGGCCCGTCGAGAGCCCTCGCGCCCCCTGTTCCATCGCCTCGTCGACCACGCGCTCCATCGCGGCCTGTTGCTGCGGCGTGGGCCGGACGTCGTCATAGCCCAGCGCCGAGCCGCGGACGGTGTTGTGGCCGATCAGCGCGACCACGTTCAACGCCGTGCCCGGGGTGCTCACTCGGGCCAGGTACTCGGCCATGCTGCGCCAATCGACCTCCAGGCCCAGGGGGCGGGCGTCGGCCTGCACCTCGTCCACGGCGGCGCCCTGCACCGGCGCCGGCGAACTGCCGCAATTGCCGACCACCTCGGTGGTCACGCCCTGCCGGATTTTGCTCTCGGCTTTGGGATCGACCAACAGGGTGAGGTCCGAGTGGGTGTGGGGATCGACAAAGCCGGGGGCCACGTGCAGCCCCTGGGCGTCGATCACCCGGGTTGCTTCCTGGTCGAGGCCGGCAGCCAGGGCCACGATCCGGCCCTGGGCGACCCCCACATCGGCCCGGAAAGCCGGGTTCCCCGTGCCGTCGACGATGGTCCCCTGTGTGATCAAAAGATCCAGCATGCCCTACTCCTCCTTGTGGGGTTTGATGACCCGAGTGACATCGAAACTGGCCATAGCTGTGGCCACGGCGGCGTAATTCGGCTTAAATTCCAGCTCGTCGCCCAGGCCAACGGGCGGATCGGCCCCGGTGACATCGACCACCAGGTGGTCGGAACTGGCGCCCACCACCGAAACGTCGGCCCGCCGCGGGCGCAGGCCATCGACGCGGAGATCCTGCTCGCCCACGGCCAGAATGGCGCGCCGCCGCAGGCCCAGATCCTCCCAGTGGGGGGTGCGGCCAAAGGCGTCGACGGTGATGGGGCCTTCGGGCATGGAGGGTTTGGTGTCGATCTCGACCACCTCGGCGACGACGTTAAAGATATCCTGATGGGGCACGGGCAGGGGCCAGTTGCCGGCGCTGTCCACGCCCAGCAGGATTCCCTCCCCCACCCGCAGTTGATTGACGCGCGGGGGCATCTCGTTGCGGTCCAAAAGGGCCAGGCTGGCGGTGTGGCCGCCCGACACCACGGGGAAGCGGAGGCCCAGGGCGCGTTCGAGTTCCTCGGTCACGTCCACCAGCAGTTGGGTGTTCTCGCGCGTGGGCAGCACGCCGCCGATGCAGCTCACGTTGGCGCCGATGCCCACCAGGTCGATGTGGGGCAGCCCGATCATCTGGCGGGCGGCGCCCAGGGCTTCCTCGGGCATGACCCCCTCGCGCCGATCGCCCGTTTCGATCATCAACAACACCTGGTGCACCACGCCTCGCATTTGGGCGGCGCGCGACAGGGCGCGCACCGTCTCCACCTGGGAGTTGAGACTGACCTGGGTCAGATCGACGACGTCGTCCACCTGGCTCAGGGCCGGCAGGCGCAACAGCATCACGTCGGCGTCGATGCCGGCCTGGCGCAGCCGCCGCACGTGGCTGAGGCGCGACTCGGCCAACAGGCCGATGCCTCCGGCCAACATGGCCCGGGCCACCTGGGGATGGCCGCAGGTGGCTTTGGTCACCCCCGCCACCTGGATATTGTGCCGGGCGCAGACCTCGGCCACGGCCTGGGCGTTGCGCCGGATGCGCTCGCAATCCACCTCGATTCTCAATGCCCTGCCTCCATGATCCAGCCACGAATTATACGAATTTCACAAATCACCGACGCGCGCTGTAGGGGCGAGGCATTCCGGAAACGATGGTGTCCCGACGGAGGTATCG
>CAYVLO010000624.1:0-1929 GCA_964452125.1 uncultured Anaerolineaceae bacterium
GCGGCTTCGCCGCCTCCGCTCCTCAGAATGACAACCCTCTCCGACAGGCTGCTAGAGGACGACCAGGAAACGAGAAATGGCCACTGCGGCTGCAGATTCAAGACACGACAACCTGAACGAGAAGGAGCACCCCTTGTCCCAAGAATTCCTCAAGATCATCCCCCTGGGGGGCATTGGACACATTGGCAAAAACATGCTGGTGCTGGAGTACGACGAGCAATTGCTCGTCGTCGACTGCGGCCTGATGTTTCCCGACAGCGACATGCTGGGCATCGACATCGTCATCCCCGATATGACCTACGTGTTCGAGCGCAAGGACAAGGTCAAGGCCATCTTTATCACCCATGGGCACGAAGACCACATCGGCGCCCTGCCCTATCTGCTGGCTGAGGTCAAGGCCCCCATCTATGCGACGCGCCTCACCCTGGGCCTGGTCCAGGTCCGACTGAAAGAGGCCCATCTGCTACAGGGCGCCGAACTGCGCGTGATCACCCCAGGAGACGTCATCGATCTGGAACCCTTTACTGTCGAGTCGTTCCGGGTCTGCCATTCCATTCCCGATGGGGTCGGGCTGGCCATCACCACCCCGGTGGGTCTGGTGGTCCATTCGGGCGATTTCAAGTTCGACCAGACGCCGGTGGACGGCCGCCTGACCGACTTTGCCCGGCTGGCCGAATTGGGGGGGCGCGGCGTCCACGTGCTGCTGTCCGACTCGACCAACGCCGAAACCGACGGGCAGACCCCCTCGGAGCAGGTGGTCGGCGAGACCTTTGACCGGGTCTTTGCCCGAGCCCCAGGCCGCATCTTCGTGGCTACCTTTGCCTCCAACATTTCGCGCATCCAGCAGGTGGTCGACACGGCCCGCAAGTATGGCCGGCGCGTGGGCATCGTCGGCCGATCCATGACCAATTTTTCCAAGGCCGCATCCGAGTTGGGCTACCTGGATCTATCCCCCGACGAGGTCCTGACCCCCCACCAGATGAACACCCTGCCCCCCCACCAGGTGGCCATTGCCTGCACCGGCAGCCAGGGCGAGCCGACTTCGGCGCTGGTGCGCATGTCGCAGGGGGAACACCGCCAGGTGAACGTGGTGCCCGGCGATACGGTGATCGTATCGGCCACCCCCATCCCCGGCAACGAGGAGCTGGTCAACCGCACCATCAACAATCTCTTTCGCGCCGGCGCAGAGGTCTTTCACCACGAGCGGATGCAGGTACACGTCTCGGGCCATGCCAGCCGAGAGGAGCACAAGCTGATGCTCAACCTGCTGAACCCCCGTTTCTTTATCCCCATCCACGGCGAGTACCGCCACCTGGTTCACCATGCCCGCATCGCCGAAACGGTCGGCGTGGCTCCAGAGAATATTTTCGTGGTGGAAAGCGGGACCGTGCTCGAATTTGGCCCCGACTGGGGAAGGGTCAACGGCCAGGTCACCGAGGGCCACGTGATGGTCGATGGCGCTGGCGTGGGAGATGTGGGCCATGTGGTGTTGCGCGACCGGCGCCTACTCTCCAACGACGGCTTTGTGGTGGTGGTCATCGCTCTGGATGCCGACAGCGGCGAGGTCGTTCAAAGGCCGGAGATCATCACCCGAGGGTTTGTCTACATTCGGGAATCAGAGGATCTGATCGAACAGGCTTCCCAGCAGGTGATGGAAGCGCTGGGGCGCGGCGGAACACGCGAGATCGCCGCGGGCAAGATCCGAAATTGCCTGACCGAGTTTCTGTACCGACAAACCAAGCGCCGGCCCATGATCCTGCCGGTGGTGCTGGAGATCTAAACGCTGACAATGAGGCCCCGCCTCTGGAGTGCGGCACCTTGCTGCCGCGAATCGCGCGCAAGCAAGCTTGCGCACTCCAGAAAATGATTCCCTGTCGCCTCTGGAGTGCGGCAGCTTGCTGCCGCGAATCGCGCGCAAGCAAGCTTGCG
>CAYVLO010000625.1:0-1914 GCA_964452125.1 uncultured Anaerolineaceae bacterium
GGCCTCAGAATGACAAAATAGACGGCGTTTTGCCTCGGTGGTTTTCTCTCCGACAAGCTGCTAGGGCGACTGCATTTGGACTAACGGAGATTCGCAAGGCGGACCTGGTCTAACATTTCGCACTGAAAAGTCGCTTTTTGGAGTGCGCGTCTGCCTTGGCAGGACGCTTGCTTGCGCTGTAAATTTGCGGCAGCAAGCGTCCTGCTGGGCAGGCACGCACTCCAAAGTGAGTCTCCTCGATCAGGTATCAGTATCCAATTGATGCGATAAATGCGGTCGCCCTGGTCTTTTGACCGGTTGACCTTGACGATTCCTTCGATGTATGGCATAATGCGTATAGGTAGTACACAAAGGCTATCGATGGAGGAATTGGGATGGAAACTGTGACAATATCCCCCAAGTTCCAGGTAGTAATTCCGAGCAGGGTGCGGGAATCACTCGGCGTGGAGCCTGGACAGAAGGTCAAGGTCATATTGTACGACAATCGCATCGAATTGATCCCTGTGAAACCTATCCGAGAGACGCGCGGGTTTTTGCAGGGCATCGATTCAGCGGTGGAGCGGGAGCTTGACCGACTATGAACGTGATGGATTCCAGCGGCTGGCTCGAGTATTTTGCCGACGGACCCAATGCGGATTTCTTTGCTCCAGCGATCGAGAACCCCTCCGAGTTGATCGTATCCACACACAGTTTGTATGAGGTCTTTAAACGGGTGCTTCAACAGCGGGGAGAAGGCGATGCTCTGCAAGCAGTCGCCGCGATGATGCAAGGCCAAGTCGTCGATCTGGATGCCCATTTGGCGCTGAACGCCGCACGGCTGTCGGCTGCCTGGAAACTGCCCATGGCTGATAGTGTGATGCTTGCCGTTGCGCAGGCGCACGGGGCCACTCTTTGGACGCAGGATGCGGATTTGAAGGACATTCCAGGTGTGCAGTACATCGCCAAGGGCTAGTCGCGCCGCTGAACATGTGGCGGTTCGACTACACGGCTCACCTCAAGAGCCCCGTGAAATGTAAGCCCTCTCCCACATTCGGGAGAGGGCTTTTCCATCACCATTCGCGGCAGCGATCCGGAGAACTAGTCGGGTGGCAGCTTGGCGAGCAGCTCTTCGATCCGCGCCAGCTTTTTCAACGCCTGCTGCTGGGGCGTCCCCGCTGGCTGAGGTGCTGTATCGAGAGGGTCCGGTGCGTGTTCGGGGACGGCGGGCGGCTCGGCCTTGGGCAGCTCCAGGAAGGTGAGGAAGGTGAGCCCACCTTTGGGCAGCACCTCGAACCGCTGATCCAGGAAGGCGATGGTGTACTGGACCGGCTCAGGGCTCAGGACCTCGAATCCGCCCAGGCCGTGCTCGAGTTTGGAGCCGCTGACCACGCTGCTGGCATTGCCCCAAGGATCGGTGACGGTGACGTCGATGCCGGCGCGGGGCAGGGTGCCCGCGATGACCTGAGGGCCGGGGCGGTGCTCGACGATCATCTCCCAGGTGCTCGTTTCCATTGGGCCAGGGGTGGGGATCGGGATCAAGATCGGTGGCAGATCGGGTGGATCGGGCAAGGGGGGCGTTCCCTTTTCCACGAGCTGCCACAGGCCGCCCAGCCTGCGGTTTCGGGTTCCCTCGATCAGTCCCAGGGACTCGAGAATGTCGCCCTTGCCTGCCGGCCATAGGGCCTCAGTTCCGGCGCCGGGCGGGCCTGGGCTGGCCATTGCCGGAAAGTGGATCCGGCCATCGGCATTGGTAAAGCGCACCGCGGCCCTGTGGTACCATTCGTCGCCGTCGATGGGTGGGGCATCGGGATACGAGTGGTAGAAGGGGATGCCCTCCACCGGCAGCCCATCGCCATCGACCACCCAGACGTCCAGGGTGGCGGGTCCTTCGTATTCGTGGACCTCGATCAGTTGTAGCCGACTGTTCCCGCGCCG
>CAYVLO010000626.1:0-1907 GCA_964452125.1 uncultured Anaerolineaceae bacterium
TGTCCGTCCAGCAACGGTTCCAACGCTTCCATCCGCAGATCCCGGTGCCCGACGCGCTCCTGCGGCCTTTGGCGGGCGTAAGCCTGAGCCTCGCGCAGCACGCCGCGCAGCAGTGCTGCGACGCCCATGCGGCTATTCGGCCCCATGCGGCGGCTGCTCAGAAAGGCGGTCACATCGTCGCCCACCGCCAGTTTCATGGCGGCTGGATTGCGCAATACCTCCCGCTGGCCCACCGTGCCGTGGGTCTTTAGTACCACACTCTGCCCGGCGACGGGACTGATGTTCTGCTCGCCGATCATCAGCTTTCCGGGATGCACCATCACCGTGGTCACGCCCCCCGCAATGGCGTCGTCAAAGGCCACGTCCTTGGGATCAACTGAATCGAGGGCCTGCAAATGGGAATTGAGGACCCCGGTATTTTCGTTGGTATCGGCCTCGCCCGCCAGCTCCTGCCACGACATGCCCATATGGGTATGGGCGTCGATAAAGCCGGGTGTCATCACCATGCCGTTGGCGTCGAACACCTGCATCCCTTCTGGGATATACAGGTTCTCGCCCACGGCCATAATTTTCTTGTCCCGAACCAACACCATTCCCTGCGACAGCGTGCCCAAGGGTCCACAGGTCCGTACCTTGGCGTTTACAATGGCCAGCATTGTTTACTCCCCTATTTCGTTATAGAATCAGACGCACCACATCCTCAAAGGGCAGGCGGTAGGGCGCGGGCGGATCGTACGCCGGGTAACCAAAGGGAACCAGCAACATTGGCGTCAGCTCTTTGGGGATGCCCAAAGCCTCTTTCAGCGCCTGGGGATCAAAGCCGACCACGCAGCAGGACCCCAAACCCAGGGCAACCCCTGCCAGGATCATGTTCTCCACGCAACCCATGCAATCCAATTTGGTCAGCAGGTCGCGGCCTTTTTGGCCATAGCGGCCCGTCATGCGCTTGAGTTCGTAACAAACGACGATCACCACCGGCGCGGCCATAATCCACTCCTGAGTGAGCACACCGCCGCGGGCCGTAGTCCCGGCATCGGTGGTATCGACCAGTTTGCGCTTGGCCTCGTCTCCCTGGACGATGACAAATTCCCAAGCCTGCATATTGCCCGCCGAGGGCGCCCAGGTGCCCGCCTCGATGATCTGTCTCACGACCTCGTCGGGCACTGGACGATCGACAAAGCTACGCACGCTCCGGCGCCGCCGGATGGCTTCCATCACATCCATACGCTTCCTCCCCCGTCTTGCCTCACCACGTCTCGTGGTGCAGAATATCTTCCAGCGGCAGGCCGCGCTTCAGAGGTGGTTCCACCGGAGAAAAACCCAGAGCCACCAACGTGAGCGGTTGCACGTGCCGGGGCAAGAGCAGCAACTCGGACAGACGGTCGGCATCGAATTCGCGGATGAGACAGCTTTTGAGTCCATGCTCCAGGGCCGCCAGCCGGAGGTTCTGGATGGCTGCGCCGGTATCCTGCAAACCAAAGACCGCCGCACCGATCTCTCCATAGCGGGCTTTGGCCCGCGTGCGATCCAGGCACACCACCAAAACCAAAGGAGCGTCCACCAACCAGTGACGGCGCTCGTCGCCGCCGATACCAGGCCGCAACAGCGAGTCGAGCAAGGCGCCCACCAGGGCCGCTTTGCGTTCAGGGTCGCGGACGGCCACGATCTCCCAAGGTTGGACGTCGGCGGCCGAGGGCGTCCAGGAAACGGCCTCGATCACGGTCGCCAAAAGAGCATCGCCCACAGGCCGATCCTCAAACTCACTCACACATCGAACGCGCTTGAACTGATCTACGATTGACATGGTCTTTGCCTCCCTGCTTGGTTGGGCCTAGTGGGCCGATGCGGTCTCAGGCGCGGAAGCAGGCGACCCAATGGCCATCGCCGACGTCTTTGAACTCGGGCTC
>CAYVLO010000627.1:0-1901 GCA_964452125.1 uncultured Anaerolineaceae bacterium
TAGCAGCGCCATCCGTTTACCAATCATCTTCTCCTTGACTCCTTCCTCAGCGCCGGGCTCTCCATGTCATCAAGGTCGGCATGCTTTTTTGTCGGGTGGGTGGTGTCTCTGATCTTGCACTCACCTTTCATCGTGGCTATGGCGTCTCTCCCATTCCTGCCGCCCATCTCTCCAACGTGCGCCAATGTCCGGGGAACGCGATGGCTTCGGGGTGCGGTAGCTCGTGCGGCGAGATAAAACGAACGGCGCGGGCGTCGTCGGCGGCTGCCAGCTCGCCGCCCACGATACGGGCCCGATAGGTGAGATTGATGCCCGCGCCGCGGGGATCTTCGGTGTAATAATCGGTGTCCATCAGTTCGACCAACTCTATGCCGAGTCCCGTCTCTTCTTGGGCTTCGCGCAAGGCTGCCTCCTCAGGCGATTCGTCCCAATCGACGAACCCGGAGGGCAGGCTCCACAAGCCATCCCCTGGATCCACCGCTCTCTGCACCAACAGGGCCTGCCCATTTCGCTCGATCAGAAGAGAGACGCCGACCTTGGGCCCGTGGAAATGTACATAGCCACAGCGGGGACAGGTGGCCCGAAGGCGCCCAAAGGCCTCTCGTTCTTCCAGCTCGTGGGCGCAGTGGGGGCAGTAGCGCATCGGCGAGTTGGCTCTCCAGGGGTCCAGTGCCCGTTGGCGCCAATCCTCGATGGCCTGGTCGTGCCCGCCACCGCACAGGGGTTGTGGCAGCTCCTCCGGCCCGAAAAAGCCCCAGCGCGTGGCTTCGCGCCCATCCACGCGCAGCGATCCGCCGGTGATCTCGGCCTCGTACAGGATCAACACGCCGTTGCCCCGGTCGTCGTCGTCGAAATAATACACGTCGACCAGGGGACCGATCTTTACCGTCAACCCGGTCTCCTCCGCGGCCTCGCGAGCTGCCGTGACAGCCGGGGCCTCGTCCGCCTCGCAATAGCCAGCGGGTAGGTTCCATTTACCGGGAAAGGCTTCGTCGGCGCCCCGACGCAATAACAGAATCTTGCCCTCGCGCTGGATCAGCGCCCCGGCGCACGTTTTCAACTGGTCATAGGCCACATAGCCGCAATCGGGACAGGTGAGGCGCAGGCGCCCCTCTACCTCTCGCCCAACCATCTTGGCGCCACAATTTTTGCAGTACAGAGTGCCCTCCTTTATGGGGCTCACAGCAGCCGTTGGATGGCCTCCATGACCAGGCCCGACAGCAGCGGAATCCACAGGTTGTCGTTGGGCGGCGGCGACCAGCGCTCCAAGAGCGTAGCTACCAGAGCCCCGATCAGAACAGAAATGGGAGCCAGTCCGCCCAAGGAGACACCGGCGACCCCTGCCAAAAGACAGGCAGCCAGGCAGCCCAAGCTACCAGCCAGCGTCTTGCCCTCCGTGGCGCGCCCCCAGCGCCGGCCCACGATCTCGGCGGCGGCATCGCCCCAGGCCAGGAACAGCACGGCCGTTCCGCCCACATCGCGGCCATAGAGCAGCAGTGCCCCCAGCATCCCCACCGAGAACCAGGTGGAGCCCAGCGTACGACGATGCTCCCAGGCGCGGAACGTAGTGGGCAACAATCGCCACAGCAACCGATTGACCCAATCCCCATTCCGGCGCGCCAATTCCACCACAAGCGAAGCGATCATCGCGGCACCGGCCAGCCCCAGGGCCAGCGGATAGGACACCCACCAGCCCAGCGCGGGAACCAAGGCCAGCGACAGATGGATTAGCTTGCGCACCCGGCTGGGGGGTGCGGGCTTGGCCTGTTCAACCACGATGAATGTTCCCCTTTGACTGGCTCGCATTCTACCACAGATGGACCAAGAGTCAAGGCCGCGCGCGGGCCGGTTGTGTATACAGGTCGGTGGGAATTCCTGTAGGGCCGCAAAGAGCACCGTCA
>CAYVLO010000628.1:0-1893 GCA_964452125.1 uncultured Anaerolineaceae bacterium
TCACGTCCTTGGGCGCTCGAGTCGCGATCGAGTAGCACCCGCGCAATTTTGCAGCCCTGGCAGCTCTGCCGCCAGGGCTCTTTTTTTGTCCCGCGGCCCGCGGAACGGGTTTTTTGAGATCATGTGCCGGTACAGCGACTCATATTCTTCAAAGGTGCGCACCTCAGCGTGAGGCCGGGCGATACGCAGGCTGGCCTGCCCCATCTGGCCAGCCCGGTCTGGATCGCGCAGGATCGTCGAGATCGCCTGTGCCATAGCCTCCGGGTCACCCGGTGGTACCACGAAGCCGTTGACGCCGTCGTGCACCAGTTCCGGCAGGGCCAGGGCATCGGCGGCGACGACGGGCAATCCGGTAGCTACCGCTTGCAGGGTGGGCAGGCTTTGTACCTCGGTGGTCGCGGCAATGGCGAACAGGTCCACCGCCCGGTAGAGGGCTGGCATGTCTTCCTCGGGCACAAAGCCGAGAAAGCGAACGCCGTGTTGGAGCCGCAACTCGTCCACGAGTTCCTCCAATTGGGCGCGGTGGTCTCCGCGTCCCACCAGGAGCAGGTGGGCCTTGCCTTCGGCCAGGATATGGGGCATGGCCTTGATGAGAATGTCGATCTCTTTGTCCTGGGCCAGGCGCCCGACAAAGAGGATGCGTGGCCGGGGCGGGAGTTGGTACCGCGCCTCCACATCCTCCATTCGATCGTCTGGTGGGTGGTAGCGCACCGTATCGACGCCATTGGAGATGATGGACGTAGGCGCCTGCAAGCCCTTTTGCCGGAAGGAGTCGCGGTGCGCCGCCGTGGCAAAGACGACGTGGTCGAAACGGCCAAAGATCCAGGTGGAATAGGCCCAGACGATCGACTCCACGACTTCCAGCGGCTCGTCGTTCCAGGTCAGGTAGCGGGCCACGAAACGGGGCACGTAGTGGCAGGTCGCCACCAGCGGGATTCCGGCCCCCTGGCCCGCTCGCAGCGCCTGCAGGGCCAGGAACGCGGCCTCGTGGGCATGTACGATGTCTGGATGGACCCGCTCGATGATTTCCCCCAGGACTTTCTGCCTGGCCAACGGGATTGGGCCTTCGCCCCAGAAGGGGTTGGAACCAGAGTGCACCCGTACCAACTGCACCCCTTGATCCTCGATCTGGTAGGGCTGTTGTTCGTCGCTGGCTGTCACGACGGTCACGGCGTGGCCTCTCTCTACCATCGCCCGGGCCAGTTTTTGTACGACGAGGGTCACGCCACTGATCGTCGGCGGGTAGCCATGGCTCACCATCAGGATGCGCATACATTCCTCCGTTCGCCGGCGGGCATCGCCCCCACCGGTGGGCGAGGCGACGACATGACTCGGCGGCGCGATAGCCCGCCCGCACGGCCCGCATGCTCACGTCCGCCAGGCAAGCCTCGAGCCCCTCCTGGCTTCCGGCTGTGAGCGATTCGACGACCGCCGCCAGGGCATGGGCAGCCATGTCGTCGAGTTCCTGCAGCGTCAGGCCCAGACGGCGCGGGCCGACCGACGCAAGGATTCGCTCGGCCCAGGTCGAAGTGATTTCCTGACCATGCGCCTGCAACAAGCTCACCAGATCCAGGGGGAGATGCCCTGCTGCTTATCGGTATTCACCCGCCGCCTCTCAAGGATTCTTGATCCATCTTAGCATAAATGCCCGCCGGCGTCAACGTGGGCTGGCGCCCCCGTCGCCCCCGTGCCAATGCAGCGGCAACGCGCCGACGCCCTTGCCGTCGCCCCTGCCGCGAGTACCCTCGCGCATAAGCAGGGGGTCCATCTGCTTTCCTCTGTGGAGGACCTCTGCCCGCAACGTCCAACCTTCCAACTGGCGTACCTCCTTGCACCGCAGGATCTTTGTGGGGGGGCGGCCCCGCCCCCCCACCCCCCGCGGGGGGGGGGGGG
>CAYVLO010000629.1:0-1884 GCA_964452125.1 uncultured Anaerolineaceae bacterium
CGCCTGCGGGTCGGGCTCCTTCCTGCTGGGCGCCTACCAGTACCTGCTGGACCATTACCGCCGCTGGTACGAGGAGAACGACCCCGAATCCCACGCCCGGGGCAAGCAACCGGCCGTCTACCAGGGGCCGCACGGCGACTGGCGGCTGACCAGCGCCGAGAAAAAGCGCATCCTCCTGGACCATATCTATGGCGTGGACATTGACCGGCAGGCCGTCGAGGTGACCAAGCTGAGCCTGCTCCTCAAGGTGCTGGAGGGCGAGACCGTCGAGACCCTGGGCCAGCAACTGAGCTTTTGGCAGGAGCGGGCCCTGCCCGACCTGGGCCACAACATCAAGTGCGGCAACAGCCTCATCGGTCCCGACTATTTCGAGGGCCAGCTCCTGCCCGACGAGGAAGAGATGCGCCGCGTCAACCCCTTTGACTGGCAGGCCGAGTTCCCCGACATCTTTAGACCTGACAGGTCTTCGGAGACCTGTCAGGTCTGCGGCTTTGACGCCGTCATCGGCAACCCGCCGTACATCCGCATCCAGACGATGAAAGAGTGGGCGCCCACCGAGGTCGAGTATTACAAGCGACGCTACGCCGCCGCCAGCAAGGGCAACTATGACATCTATGTCGTCTTTGTTGAGCGGGCGCTGGAACTGCTGAACGACAGGGGCCGGATGGGCTACATCCTGCCCCACAAGTTCTTTCAGGCCAAGTATGGCGCGCCGCTGCGCGAACTCGTCGCCCGGGGCCGCCATCTGTCCCAGATCGTCCACTTTGGCGACCAGCAGATCTTTGCCGGGGCCACAACCTACACCTGCTTGCTCTTCCTGGACAAGGCAGGCCGCGAGACCTTTCGCTTTGTAAAGGCCCACGACCTGGATGCCTGGCGCACGACCGGCGAGGCAGCCGAGGGACCGATCCAGGCGGCGCGGGCCACCGGCGCCGAGTGGAACTTTGTCATCGGGCCAGGCGCCGGCCTGTTCGAACGCTTGAGCGCCATGCCCGTCAAGCTTGGGGATGTGGCTCACATCTTTCAGGGGCTCGTGACTGGGGCCGATGCCGTGTTTATCTTTGAGCAACTCAAACCGCAAGACTCCGCGTTGGTCATGTTGAGAGACACATCCGGGGCACTGTGGGAATTGGAGCGTGACGTTCTCAAGCCTTTCGTAAAGGGCATGACCGTCAGCACATATGCTGTTCCACAGCGCCAGCACTGGATACTTTTTCCCTATCGCTTACAAGGTGCCACGGCCGAACTTCTCTCCCAACGCGAGATGTCTACGCTTTTTCCCAAAGCCTGGTCTTATCTGAACGCAAAAGCCTCGATCCTTCGGCGTCGAGAGGGTGGCAAATGGAATCACGAACAGTGGTACGCGTTCGGAAGAACCCAGAACCTAACTCAGATGGACGCGCCCAAGCTGATCGTTCAGGTGATATCCCTGTTTGGTCGGTATGCGCATGATTGCACGGGAATCTACTTCACGGGCGGGGGAAACGGTCCGTACTACGGGATTCGGTGGCTCGACCCAGGCAACCCTCACTCACTTCATTACTTGCAGGCATTGCTAGGCTCACCTTTACTTGACTGTTACCTTCGTCAGGTCAGCAGTCCCTTTCGGGGCGGCTATTGGTCCTATGGCAAGCGGTTCATCGAACAACTCCCCATCCGCACCATCGACTTTGACGACCCAGCCGACGTCGCCCGCCACGAGCGCATGGTCGCCCTGGTGGAGCGCATGTTGGCGCTGCACAAAAAGCTCGCCGCCGCCGCCATCCCCGCCGACCGAACCCTGTACCAGCGCCAGATCGACGCCACCGACCGCCAGATCGACCAACTGGTCTACGAACTGTACGGATTGACCGAGGACGAGATCCGCATCGTCGAGGAATCGAC
>CAYVLO010000630.1:0-1873 GCA_964452125.1 uncultured Anaerolineaceae bacterium
GGGTCCGAGCTTTGACAGGAGGACAACTTTCGGGTATCTTTGTCATGGAGTGGGCACCTTGTGATTGGGCTGCACAACCTTACATTACACGGAGTTCACTCAATCTGCAATTTCCCACCGACTTGTATACACAACCCACTTTTCTATCACTTGACAGATATCGATTTCTGTTATATCCTTTAGAGGCTAGCCCCAACGAGGAATCGAAAAAAGCATCGTTTCGAACCAGATGGGGAATCTCGAGCCAAGGGAATCCGGGATCTGAACTCCCAGACTCCCCAGCGCCCGTCAAGATTCGGAAGAAACTGCTGTTACTTATATCCTGATGTGGGGAGGTGTCGATGGAAGCCAGTGTAAAACTTGGACGCATTGCAGGGATCCCGGTGGGCCTGCATATCAGTTGGTTCCTGATCTTTGGCCTGGTCACCTGGTCCCTCGCCGTGGGCTATTTTCCGACCGAATATCCCTCGCTCTCGACGGCGGCTGCCTGGGGACTGGGCGCCGTGACCAGCCTTTTGTTCTTTGGCTCGGTTCTGGCTCACGAAATAAGCCACTCTCTGGTGGCTGTGCGGAACCAGATCCCGGTACGGGGCATTACCCTCTTTATCTTTGGCGGCGTGGCCCAAATTGAGCGCGAACCGCGTGATGCAGGCGCCGAGTTCCGTATCGCCGTTGCCGGACCGCTGACCAGTCTGCTCCTGGGCCTGGGCTTTGGTGTGATTTGGTGGATCGGTCAGTCCAATCCCTACCTGGCCGCACCCAGCGTCTGGCTGATGCGCATCAACCTGATCCTGGCTGCCTTTAACATGATCCCCGGCTTTCCCCTCGACGGCGGCCGGGTGCTGCGAGCCATCATCTGGCGGATCACCGGCAGCTTTCAGAATGCCACCAAGGTCGCCACCATCACCGGCCAGATCACTGCCATGGGATTCATCGGCATTGGCCTGTTCATCATGCTGAGCGGCAACCTGTTCAACGGCCTTTGGATGGTCTTTATCGGCTGGTTCCTGCAAAATGCGGCGGCCTCTAGCTATGCTCAGGCCACTCTTCAGCAATCGCTGCGCGGTGTGACCGTGTCGCAGGTCATGACCCGCGACTGTCCCCTGGTGCCGGCACAGATGTCGTTGGCGCAATTGGTCGACGAACAGATCCTCACCGGGGGCCGGCGCTGCTTTTTCGTGGCCGACGAGGAGGACCTTCACGGCATGCTCACGCTGGCCGATGTCACCCGCGTGCCCAAAAAAGATTGGGAACAGACCACGCTGGCAAAGGCGATGAAATCCTGGGAACACACCGTGCAGGTTCAGCCCGATACGGCGTTGTTGGAAGCGTTGCAGAGGATGGATGACGCCAACATCAACCAGGTGCCCGTGGTCCACGAGGGCAAGATGGTGGGCATGCTCTCGCGTGAGCAATTGCTCCACTATATTCGAACCCGCGCCGAACTTGGGATGTAAGCCGCTCCATTTCGTAGGGTCGGCCTGCTGGCTCGACCCTCTCGAGCCGTACCTTCGAAAAGTTGCATGGGAGATTTCTCAATGGATCTATTGACAAACGATGCTCTTGCTGCTCTTTTGACTCAGGACACCGCTCCCTGTATCTCTATGTTTATGCCCACCCACCGCGCTGGGGAAGACACGCGGCAGGACCCCATCCGCTTCAAGAATCTACTCGGGCAAGCGGAAGAGCAGTTGATCGCCTTGGGCCTGCGCTCCCCAGAGGCTCGAAAGCTGCTCCAGCCGGCCCAGGCCCTTCTGGACGATCCCGCTTTCTGGCGGCACATGAGCGATGGCCTGGCCCTGTTTGCCGCCCCAGAGCAATTCTACACCTATCGCCTCCCCCTCGAGCTGAGGGAGATGGTGATCGTGGCCGA
>CAYVLO010000631.1:0-1868 GCA_964452125.1 uncultured Anaerolineaceae bacterium
GTTCTAGCAGCCTGTCGGAGAGGGTTGTCATTCTGAGGAACGGAGGCGGCAAAGCCGCCGGAGCGACGAAGAATCTCGCCATTAGATCCCATTTGACAGCCGAAAAGCGAGATTCTTCGGCCCCTTCGGGGCCTCAGAATGACAAAACAGACGGCGTTTTGCCTCGGTGGTTTTCTCTCCGACAAGCTGCTAGGTTGCGACAGGTTGGCGCCGAAAGTTATTTCCATCCTCCGTGGCGCCCGGCAGGGCATGGATACTTGCGCGGGGTTGACGATGGGGAGGGGATGCGGTTTTTCTCTGAATTGGTCCCTATGGATCGGCTAGCGGGTCCTCCTCGTGGGGAGGCTCGCGGACCAACAGAGCGAGCAGTAGGGTTGCTGCCACCACGCCGACCAGGCTGGCTGTCAGCGGCGCATAGAATCCCCATCGGTCGTACAGCATCCCACCGATGAGAGGAGCGGGAAAACCGATTAATCCCTGAAAGGCCGCCAGGCGGCCCAAGGATTCGCCGCGTTGTTGTTCGTGCACGCTGTTGGAAATCAGCGCCCGTAATGCAGGCGCCCACATGGCAGCCATCAGGCCAAAGAGGAGTTGCAGGGCGAGAAAGGCCTCGTAACTGCGGCTTAGTATCCAGCCAACCACAACGAGCACTCCGAGGAATTCGGAAAAGACCAGGAGCCGTTTGGCGCCGAATCGGTCGACCAGACGACCAACCGGCAACTGGGTGACGACCCAGGCGACCGACATGGTGCTGGACATGACGCCGATCTGCACAGTGGAGTACTGATAGGTGTCGGTGAGCATGCCATACAGCAACGACCAGCCCAGTCCCCATGCGACACTGTCGACGGCGATGGCTACGAAAAAGCCATAAAGTGCTCGGGGGGGCGAGACCAGCCGGGCAAGGGCCCGTCCCACCTCTCGAATGGGGACGTGGCGCTGAGGATTGCGCAGCGTTTCGCGCAGAAAGCGGAGCACCACGAACAGCGCCAGGCCGTACAGCAGCGCCTGAAGGGCATACACCAGCGCATAGCCCCAGCGCTCTGCCAGAAACCCACCGACGGTCGGCGCCACAATGCCCGGCGCCATCCAGGCCAGCATCAGGATGCTGAAAGCGGTGCCCCGTTGGCGAGGGTGGGTCGACTCGGCCACGAGGGAATCTTGGGGCGGGTCGGCGATAAAGACCATTCCCGCCAGGGCAATGCCGGGGATAAGCCAGTACCAGTTGAACCGGAGTGCTCCCGTGATAAAAAAGAGCGAACCCAACAACCCGGCCAACAATCCCGCCGCGATAAAGGGCTTGCGTCCCAGACGATCCGAAAGCCAGCCACTCAAGTATTGCGCCGGAGCGGGCAACAGGCTGCGCATGCCGCCCAACGATTCGAGCAGACCCAGGGCGGTCATTGGCGCACCCAGGCTCAATACAAAGGGCTGCCACACAGCCCGTCCCATGGTGCTGGCCATGCCCGAGAGCACTGACCGGACTGACACAACGCGCAAGTTGCTGGGAAGTCTAGAATTGGTCACGCGATCCTATCCAGTGCTTCAGGTTCGGGAATGTTTGCTAGGTCTTGGGGGGCTCGAATTTGGCCCGCAGGAGGGCCAGGACCTGGCGACTGATGCGGCCTCCCGCCTCGTCGAATCGCTCCTCAAAGTTTTCGTTGCCGATGAGGGCTGTCAGGGCCTGGCGTGTGGCCGGGTCGTAGACGCCGGTCAGCGGCCCCTGATAGGAGCCGGCCCAGTGGGCGATGCGTTGCGCCTCTCGGGCCAGGTCCCCTTCCAAAACCACCATCTCGCCGGGCGCAGGGGGTTGGAAAAAGAGATGGTGCAGATCGACCAACGCTTGCAGGCGCTCGATGGGCGCCGGG
>CAYVLO010000632.1:0-1868 GCA_964452125.1 uncultured Anaerolineaceae bacterium
AAAATAGACGGCGTTTTGCCTCGGTGGTTTTCTCTCCGACAAGCTGCTAGGCGCGGGGCTCCTCGCCTCTACCTTGTGAGGGCCGGTGCCTGTGGACCCCCGGTGGGACCACGTGTAGGCGGTCAGCAGCAGGCTGGCGGCATTGTGCGGGCGACGCACGCGTCGCCCCTACCGAAATCCACCTCCCTGGCGCAGGGGGCGCCCGGCTTTGGCGGGCCGATCGTTTTGTGGTAGAATACTACCCGTGATTGGGCATTTCCGCATCCAAACCATACACCATCCTTTCCGCGTTCCAGTCAGCGGTCACGACCTATACCCAGAGCACCTTGCTCCCCTGTATCACTGCGCTCGTTGGGCTGGAGACTTGGTTGGTTGCCATGAGTGTGGTTGAAGAGATCAAGAACCGCCTGGACATTGTCGAGGTCATCCGACCCTACGTGCGCCTCACCAAGGCGGGGCGCAACTACAAAGGGCTCTGTCCGTTCCATTCGGAAAAGACGCCCTCTTTTGTGGTGTTTCCCGAAACGGGCACCTGGCATTGTTTTGGCGCCTGCGGCACGGGCGGGGACGTCTTTACCTTTTTGATGAAGCAGGAAAACCTTGACTTTGGCGAGGCGCTGCGCACCCTGGCGGCGCGGGCAGGCGTCGAGCTGGAACCCCTGCACCCCGAAGCAGCCGAGGGCGAAAAGAGGCTGGGGCTCTTGCGCGAGATCAACCAGGTGGCCGCCACCTATTATCACCACCTGTTGCTGAATGCCGACGAGGCCGCCCGCGCCCGCGCCTACCTGGAGAACCGCGGGATCTCGCGCGATACGATCGACCGCTTTCAACTGGGCTATGCGCTGGATCAGTGGGACGCCCTGCTCAAATACCTGACGAACAAGGGCTATGCCCTGGACGACCTGCTGGAAGTGGGCTTGGTCGTCGAGCGCGATCGGGGTTCGGGCGCCTACGACCGCTTTCGAAAGCGGATCCTGTTCCCCATTCGGGATCACCGAGGCGATACCATCGGCTTTGGAGGGCGCGTGCTCGATGACGGCGTGCCCAAGTATCTGAACTCGCCCCAGACGCCCTTGTTCGACAAGAGCAGCGTGCTCTTTGGCCTGGATCTGGCCAAAAAGGGCATCCGCACCAGCGGCGAGGCCGTCATCGTCGAAGGTTATATGGATGTGTTGATGGCCCACCAGTGTGGCATCGACAACGTGGTGGCCCAGATGGGCACGGCCCTGACCGAGGCCCAGCTCCGGGCCCTCAAGCGCCACACTCAACGGTTCGTCCTGGCCCTGGATTCGGATGCCGCCGGCGACCAGGCCACCCTGCGGGGGTTGGACGTGGCGCGGCAGGTGTTGGATCGGGAGCTGGTGCCGGTACCCACGGCCCGCGGGCTGATCCAGTTCGAAGAGCAACTGGCAGCCGACATCCGCATCGTCTCGTTGCCCCCGGGCCTCGATCCCGATGAGGTGATCCGCGAGAGTCCGTCCCATTGGGCGCGGTTGATCGCCAGCGCCAAACCGATTATGGACTATTATTTTGACGCCCTCACTGCCGACCTCGACTTGAGTTCGGCCAAGGGCAAGGCCGAAGCCGTTCGCGCCCTGGGCCCGCTCATCGCCGAAATGGGTGACCGCGTCCAGCGCGCCCACTACTTGCAACAGCTCGGGCGCATGGTCCAGGTGGACGAGCGCACGCTGTGGGAACAGATCCGCCAGGCAACCAGGCAGAGCGCCAAGCCTCGGGCGCCAAGGCCGATCACGCCCATCGACTCGCCCAAAAAGCGTTCGCTGGACCTGGATGAACAATGCCTGGCCTTTGCCCTGTGCTATCCCGATCTGTTGGCCCTGTCGGATGCGGCCCTGCAAGCCTGTCAC
>CAYVLO010000633.1:0-1866 GCA_964452125.1 uncultured Anaerolineaceae bacterium
CAGGAGCGCAACGCCCGATTGCTGGCCGCCGCCGGCGATGAGGGCGCCGAGCCTGAGCTGACCATCAAAAGCAAGGTCATCGTGCTGCTGACCGATGGCCAGGAAAACGTCGGGCAGGTCGATCCCTTGGAGGCGGCGCGGATGGCCGCCGATTGGGGTATCCGCATCTATACGATTGGGATCGGCTCGCCGCAACGCGGGTTCTTCGCCCCGCGGGGACCGGATGAACGGCTGCTCAAGGCCATCGCCCACAGAACCGGCGGCTTCTACGGTCTGGCTACCGATGGGGACACCCTGCGACGGATTTACGAGCAGATCGACGCGCTTGAGAAGAGCGAGATCAAGAGCGTGCAGTACATGGACTACGCCGAGCGATTCGGCCCGTGGGCGTTGGCGGGTCTGGGCGTCTTGCTGGCCGAGATCATCGCCGGAACGACGATCTGGCGGAAGATTCCCTAGGAGCCTGTCGGAGAACTCTGGTTTTCTGAGTGATTCGGGGTGGCATTTGTCGACGGAGACGGTATGTTCGGGGCATGATGAATCAACGACGCTTCAAGCCGTATGAGCCGAACCAACTGTTGCTGCTGCCGCCGGACATGAGGGACTGGCTACCGGAAGGCCACCCGGTCTACTTCATGATGGAGGTAGTCGGGCAGTTGGACCTGGGGGCCATCTACCGCCGCTACGACAACAGCCGGGGCGGCCAGCCGCCGTTCGATCCGACGATGATGGTGAGCCTGCTGCTGTACGCCTACTGCGTCGGCCTGCCCAGTTCGCGCAAGATCGAGAAGGCCACCTACGAGCAACTTCCCTTCCGGGTGCTCACCGCCGATCAGCATCCCGACCACGACACGATCGCTGAGTTTCGCAAACGCCACCTGCAGGCCCTGGCTGGCCTGTTCGTGCAGGTGCTGGAACTGTGCCGCAAGGTCGGTCTGGTCAAGCTCGGGCACGTGAGTCTCGACGGTACCAAGGTGCAGGCCAACGCCTCCAAACACAAGGCGATGAGCTACGGCCGCATGGAGAAGAAGGCCGCCGAGCTGGAGGCCGAGGTGGCGGCGTTGCTCGCCGAGGCCCAGCGGGTCGATGACGAGGAGGATCGCCGCTGGGGCAAGGGCCGACGCGGGGAGGAACTGCCCAAAGAGCTTCGATTCAAGCAGGTCCGGCTCAAGACGATCAAGGAGGCGATGGCGGAACTGGAACAGGAGGCCAGAGAAGAGGCGCAGGCCCATCGCGAGCAGATTCGCCAGAAGGAAGAGGCCCTGGAGAAGGAGGGCAGGAAACGGCGGGGCAAAAAGCCCAAAGAGCCCTCGGCGAAACCCGATCCGAAGGCCCAGCGTAACTTCACGGATCCGGAGTCGCGGATCATGAAGGACAGCGCCAGTAAGTCCTTCCAGCAGGCCTACAACTGCCAGGCGGCGGTGGATGCCGAGGCGCAGGTGATCGTGGCCGCCGAGGTGACTCAGGAGCCCAACGATAAGCAGCAGGTCGAGCCGATGATGGAGGCGGTGAAGAAGAACACCGGTGGCGGCAAGCCCAACAAGGCCAGCATGGATGCGGGATTCTGCAGCGACGGCAATCTCGAGTACCTGGAAGAGGAACGGATTGACGCCTATGTGGCCACCGCCCAGGACAGGCACGGCGAGGTGCCGCAGGGACCGCCGCGGGGACGGATCCCCAGGGGGCTGAGCAGGACGCAGCGGATGGCCCGTAAGCTGCGGACGAAGAAGGGCCGGGAGACGTACGCCCAACGCAAGGTGATTGTCGAGCCGGTGTTCGGCCAGATCAAGGAGGTGCGGGGCTTTCGGCGGTTCCTGCTGCGCGGTCTGGCGAATGTGGCGGGCGAGTGGGCCCTGATCTGCCTGA
>CAYVLO010000634.1:0-1856 GCA_964452125.1 uncultured Anaerolineaceae bacterium
GCGCAGCTTGCGCACTATCCGCGGCGCCGAGGCGCCGCACTCCAAAAGGCGCGGGGCCAGCAGACCTCCGAGTTCTTGGAGAACTCGGAGGTCTTGGTGCCTTGGTCTTGGTGCCTTGCCCGCGGTCCCCCGATGCCCATGGGGCGCCCCTCGCGAACGCCGGCAGGGGCAATGCGCGCAGCTTGCGCACTATCCGCGGCGCCGAGGCGCCGCACTCCAAAAGGCGCGGGATCGATTTGAGCGCATTCTTGACACGGGGGAATTCGGGTTGTATAATGGCCTTGTTCTTTTTTGAGAGACGATCCCACACCGGGAAGAACAGAATTTGCCGGAAACTGGACGAGATGATTTCTGAAAGCAAAGTACCACCAGGTACGTGGGGACCTCGGTCCCGACTTTTGCCTGCCAACCGAATAGTGCGACCCCCCCGGTAGGCAGGTCTTTTCCTCACAAAAAAGAACACCTCCGGGGATAAAAGTCCGGAGGTGTGCCATGGAACTCTTTGTCCTCGACGACGTCCTGGCCCGCGTGCGCGCCGCGCTGGAGCGCGACGATCTGCCCGCTGCGATGGAGATCATTGAGGCGTTGCACCCGCCCGATCAAGCCGAGCTGTTTTCCGAACTCGACGATCAGGTGCAGGCGGCGCTGCTGCCTGAATTAAATCCGACCGACTCGGCCGACATTCTGGAGAACCTCGACGACGAGGCGGCCGCTGAACTCGTGGCCGATATGTCGACGGAGGCGTTGATCCGCATCGTCGACGAGATGGAGCCCGACGAGGCGGCCGACCTGTTGGGCGATCTGGAACCGGCCCAGGTGGAAGCGATCCTGGCGGGCATGGAGGATCCCGAAGAGGTGCGGCCTCTGTTGCTGCACCCCGACGACAGCGCCGGTGGCCTGATGACCTCCGAGTTCCTGGCCCTGCGGCGCAAAATGACGGCGCGGGAGGCGATCCAGGCTCTGCGCGAGTGGACCCCCGAGGAGGAGGATATCTACTCCCTCTTTGTGGTGGATCGCGAGGGGATTTTGGCGGGCGTGGTCAGCCTGCGGCAACTGGTGCTGGCCGATCCCAATCATCGTCTCGAAGAGATCATGAGGTCGGAGGTCATCGCGGTGCAGGTGGGCGCCGACCAGGAGGAATGCGCCCGCCTGATGTCCCGCTACGACCTGCTGGCGCTGCCGGTGGTGGATGCGGTCGGCAAGCTGCTGGGCGTGGTCACGGTGGACGACGTGGTGGACGTGCTGGTAGAAGAGGCCACCGAGGACATTCAGCGCCTGGGTGGCGCCCAGCCCCTGGAGCGCCCCTATCTGGACAGCGGCGTGATCAACGTGGTGCGCAAGCGGATCGGTTGGCTATTCATTCTGTTCGTCACGGCCACCCTGACCGGCAGCGTGATGCGTATGTTTGAGGAAGAATTGGAGGCTGTCGTAGCTTTGACCTTTTTTGTCCCACTGCTCATTGGGACCGGCGGCAACGCCGGAGCGCAGACCACCACCACCATCATCCGCGCACTGGGCGTGGGCGAGATCGATCTGGGGGATGCGCTGCGCGCTCTGTGGCACGAGCTGCGAATCGGGCTGTTGTTGGGGATGGCTATGGCGGCTGTGGCCTATGTGCGGGCCCTGACCTGGGATCCATCCCAGGCGCTGGCTGTGACCGTCAGTCTGGCCATTTTTTGCATCGTCGTGTGGGCCAATGGCTTGGGCTCGCTGCTGCCGCTGTTGGCCACCCGTCTCAAGATCGACCCGGCCGTTGTTTCGGGGCCGGTGATGAGCACGCTGGTGGATGCCACGGGGTTGTTTATCTATTTCAGCCTGGCGCGGGTGATTCTGGGGCTGTAGCTGGCACGGGGCCC
>CAYVLO010000635.1:0-1852 GCA_964452125.1 uncultured Anaerolineaceae bacterium
AGGGCCGGCTCACCTGGGACGAGCTGCGCCGCCACCTGGACGCCGATTGGGCCGGGCCCGAGGGCGAGCGCGCCCGCCTGATGATGCACAGCATCCCTCGTTTTGGCACTGGCGGCGCCCCGGCGGACGCCTGGGCCCAGCGGGTTTCGCAGGCCTTTACGCAGGCGGTCAAGGCCAAGCCGACGCCGGCCGGCCACAACCTGATCCCGGGCATCTTTTCCTGGGCCAACACCATCGAGCTGGGTAGCGTGCTGCCGGCCACGCCCAACGGCCGCCATGCTGGCGCGCCCATCTCGCATGGCGCCAATCCCGACCCGGGCTTTCGCGAGGACGGGGCCCCCACGGCGCTGGCTGTGGCCATCGCCAGTGTGCAGCCGGGTTGGGGCAACTCGGCCCCGATGCAGATCGAGATCGACCTGGGCACCGCCGCCGATCGGCAGGGCGTCGAGCACGTGATGCACCTGATCGAGACGCACTGCCGGCTGGGGGGGACCCAGATCAATATGAACGTGGTGGATCGGGCCAAGATTCTGGCCGCCCACGAGGATCCGTCCCTCTACCCGGACTTGATCGTTCGCGTGACGGGCTTTTCGGCCTATTTCAACCGGCTGTCGCCCGAGTTCCGGCAGTTGGTGGTGGATCGGATCATTGCGCCATAAAATGGCGGCGCCATAGGATGGCGGGCGATGCCTGGCGGGCGGGTTCGGTGCAGGTGCATCCACGCACCCGGCGCCGAGGCTGTCCTGCTATGGGGTGGGGCGCCCGCGCAACTCCTCGGCCACCGCCGCCGCGATCTGCAGCAGGGTGAACGGCTTTTGAAGGATGCGTCCGTCGCGCGGCATCTGGGCCAGGCGCGCCGCATCCTCAGAGTAGCCCGACATGTAGACGACCGACAGCTCCGGCCGCCTTTGCCCGATCTGGCGGGCGCACTCGATGCCCGTGCCGTCGGGCATGATCAGGTCTGTCAGCAGCAGATCGATCTTACCTCGCGTCCTATAGGCTCGATCGACGGCCTCTACCACACTCGCTGCTTCGATGGTGCGATAGCCCAGCCCGGCCAAGAGACGAACGGCCAGCCGCCGTACCCCGTCATCATCTTCCACCACCAGGATCGTCTCACCGGCGCCCGTCGGCGCCGGCTCGGGCGCTGGCGCTGCCTTCGCCGGCCCCTCGGTCAGTGGCAAATACAGACGGAAGGTGGTCCCATTGCCAGGAACACTCTCCACCGAGACCGCGCCGGCGCACTGGGTCACGATGCCATACACCTGAGCCAATCCCAGCCCCGTCCCTTTCCCCACCTCTTTGGTGGTGTAAAAGGGCTCAAAGGCATGTTCCAGGATCTCTTGCTCCATGCCCTGGCCCGTGTCGCTCACGCGAATGACGGCATAGGTGCCCGGCTCCAGGCCGAGCAGCTCGGCCTCGCGCTGATCGAGCGCGGCGCGCCCCGTGGCCATGGTGATCTCGCCGCCGTGGGGCATGGCGTCGCGCGCGTTCAGAGCCAGGTTCAACAGCGCTCGTTCCAGTTGGGCCTCGTCCGCGATGGCAAAGGTTGGGGCCTCCTCCAGCGCCAGTTCGATCGTAATGCTCTCATCCAGCGTCCGCCCCAAGAGGCCGCGCGTCTGGGTCAGCAGCTGGTTCAGATCCACCGGCCCGAGCTGGACTGACTGCTGCCGCGAGTAGGCCAGGAGCTGTGAGGTGAGCTCGGCGGCGCGGCGGCCGGCCCTGCGCACCTCTCCCATATCTTGACGACACTGTGGGGATAGGCAGGGTTCCATCAGGACGAACTCGATATTGCCGTTGATGACCTGAAGCAGGTTGTTGAAATCGTGGGCGATGCCGCCGGCCAGTTGGC
>CAYVLO010000636.1:0-1848 GCA_964452125.1 uncultured Anaerolineaceae bacterium
GCAGGACGCTTGCTGCCGCAAAAATCCGCGCAAGCAAGCGTCCTGGCGCTTCGCGCCAGGCGCGCACTCCAAAAAGCTACCGAGTCTGCCGTTGAACTCATGCGTCGCCCTTGATACGGTGTCAGACAAGCTTTGGACATTGAGGAGCTTCGATTCGTGTTATGTAATCCAGAAATCTGAAATACACCCGTTGTCTTGTGAGCGCTCCCAGATCGAGCGCGCCACCCATGGCTGCTTTCTGAAAGGACAAATACCTTGAGCACACCAAACTATCAGACCGTTTCCGTAACCTGCCCAAGCTGCAAAACGCCGTTTTCGACCCCGATCATCACCATCATCGACGCCCAGCAGAACCCCGAAGCCAAGGCTCGGCTCTTGGCGGGCCAGATCAACATCGCCGTCTGCCCCTCGTGCGGCAGCGGCGGCGCCTTGGGCAGCCCGCTGGTGTACCACGATGCGGAAAAAGAGCTTTTGTTCACCTTTATGCCCTCAGAACTGGGCTTGCCCGAAACCGAGCAGCAGCGGGTCATCGGCGATTTGACCAATCGGGTGATGATGTCGATGCCGCCCGAGCAGCGCAAGGGCTATTTGCTCCGGCCCCGCTCCTTCCTGCGCCTGGAGGCGATGATCGAGGCCATCTTTGAGGCCGACGGCATTAGCCCCGAAATGCTCCAGGAACAACGGGCCAAAGTGGACCTGCTGGAAAAACTGCTGAACACGCCGGACGAAAGCGCCCGCCGGTTACTGGCCAAAGAGAATGACTCGCTGATCGATTACGGCTTTTTTGAACTGGTGACGCTGAATCTGGAGATGAGCCAGGCCAGTGGGCGCGACGAGATCGCGAGCGAACTCGAAACACTGCGCCAGCAGTTGCTGGATTGGACCACCCAGGGCCACGACCTCCGAGCCGAACAGGAGGCCATTGAAAGCCTGGGGGACGATATCACCCGGGAGGGATTGCTGGAAAAGCTTGTGGAAGCGGCCGTGGCTGGCGAGACGGTGAAAATCGAGACGCTGGTGGCCATCGCGCGCCCCGCCATCGATTATCAGTTCTATAGCCAACTCACCGACCGGATCGACGCGGCCAACGCCTCGGGCGACCGCCAATTGGCCGAAACGCTCAAGAATCTACGCCAGACCCTCCTCGACTTGACCGACAAGGTCGATGCCGAGATGCAAAAACAGGCTCAGAAGCGGGCCGCCCTGTTGGAAAAGATCCTCCAGAGCGAGGACATGGAGGCTGCCATCCGGGGGAACCTGCGAGAAATCGACGAGCTGTTCCTGCGCATCCTATCGGCCAACTTGCGAGCCGCCGAAGCCGAGGGGCGCGCCGAACAGGCTGCCCAATTGAATCGGGTTGGTGAGATCCTCACCCGGTTGATCGAAAACAGCCAGCCGCCCGTGATCCGGCTTCTCTCCAAACTCCTGCAGATCCAATCGGCTGCCGACATCGAAGCCATCCTGAAGGATCACCCCGACCTGGTCAATGCCGATCTGTTGTCGTTGTTAGAGGAGCTGAAAGAGCAAATGGAAGCCGAGGGCCGACAAGATGCGGCCCAGCAAGTGACGCGCATTCACGAGGTTGCTGCTCGCCTGGTGGGCGCGGGGTCCCCTCCAACCACTCCATAAACACAACCAAAAAGCCCGCGCTGCGGATCGATCCGCGGCGCGGGCCTCCTTTTTCCCCCTCAGGGCACGACATTTTCCAATCGGAATCCATGCCCACGCACGGTCACAATGTACTGGCCCTCGGGATCGATCTCTGCCAACCGTTCGCGCAGCCGACGGGCCAAGGCGTCGATGGCCTGCTCTGAAATCCCATCCCGATCGTCCTCGGGCCATACCGCT
>CAYVLO010000637.1:0-1840 GCA_964452125.1 uncultured Anaerolineaceae bacterium
GCATAGGTGTCGCCATCGACGGCCGCGATATAATTGATCGGTCTGGAATTCCCTCTCGTCTGACCTGCCTTCATGCTACTGTCCTTTCGACTCGGATTGAGACACTCGGGCTCTAGCCCGGTATGACGCCGTTGCGCCGCTCGATGCCGCTGGAATCCTTGAGAACATAGAAATCGAGGCGCGCGATCAGCTCCTGCCGCAGCAGAGGTGCGGGGACGATGGCCTCGAAAAAGAACTCGTTGGCCATGGAATAAGGGTCGATGTCGTCCTCGTATTCATCACGCTTTTGCTGGATGAACGCCTGGCGCTCCTCGGGCGGCAGCTCCATGATGCGGTTGTAGTGGATGGCGTTGATGGCTGGAGCGGGCCCCATCAGCGCCGGCTTGGCGGTAGGCAGCGCCAGCACGGCGTCGGGGTTGATGGGCGCGCCCGACATGGCCAGATAGCCGCCGCCATAGGCCTTGCGCACGATGACGCAGATGCGCGGCACGGTCGATTCGGACACGGCAAACAGGAACTTGGCCCCGTGGCGGATGATCCCCTGGCGTTCCACCTGGGTGCCGATCATGAACCCGGCGATGTCGTTCAGGAACAGCAGCGGGATGTTAAAGGCGTTGCACAGCCAGATGAATCGCGCTGCCTTGTCGGCCGAGTCGGGAAAGATCACGCCGCCCTTGATGATCGATTGGTTGGCCAGAATGCCCACCGGACGCCCGCCCAGCAGGGCCAGGCCGGTGATCATCTCCTGGGCAAAGAGCTTCTTATAGTCCCACCAGCTCCCCTCGTCGATAAAGGCGTCGATGAACTCGTACATGTCAAAGGGGATGCTCTCCCGCTCGGGCACGATCTCGGCGATGGGACGGCCGGGCGCCGGCGGTCGGGATGGGAGCCGGGGCGGCTTTTCGCGCCAGTTCTGCGGAAAGAAGGACAGATACTTGAGGGCGACATCCATGGCCTCGATGTCGTCGAAAACCAACACGTCCCCCAAGCCGCTGACCTCGCAGTGCATCCGCGCCCCGCCCATCTCCTCCATGGTCACCTTTTCGCCGATGGCCATCTCGGCCATGCGCGGCGAGCCCATATAGACCGTGGCCTTCTTGTCGACCATGATGGTGACGTCGCATAGCGCCGGGACGTAGGCCGACCCGGCCGGCGACGGCCCAAAGAGGATGCAGATCTGGGGGATGCGACCGGAGAAGACGATCTGGTTGTAAAAGATGTTGCCCCAAGCGTCGCGCCCGGCGTAGCAGTGCTGTTGGTCGTCGATGCGGGCTCCGGCTGAATCGATCAGGTACAACAGCGGGATGCCGAGTTGGTCGGCCTTGCGCTGCATGTAGGTCATTTTCTTGTAGCCCAACCGACCCCAGGTGCCAGCCTTGACCGTATAGTCGTTGGCGATGATGGCCACCTGGCGGCCCTCGATGGTGCCCATACCGACGATCATGGCGTCGGCAGGAAGGCCCTCGGTGTAGCGGGCAAACAACCCGTCTTCGACGAACGAGCCGGGGTCCAGCATATAGGCGATCCGGTCGCGCACGAACATCTTGCCTTCTTGGGCAATCCGATCGTGGTACTTTTGCTCGCCGCCTTTTTTCAGTTCCTCAGTCCGTTGAACCAGTTCTTTGTGTAGGGGCGGCAGGCTCTCCACGTCGGTGATCTCCACTCTCTCGATGACATCAGGGGATCCGGCAACCGCTGTAACCTGCGCAGGTTGGTCTTTGCGCTGATGGTGCAGCAGGGTAGCCGTCAGGGCGGCTGCTTTGCGGCGCTCCTGGTTGTCGGGCTTGGTCAGCACAAAGGCGTCGCCCACAAAAGAGGTATCGTAGGCGCCCTGGACAAA
>CAYVLO010000638.1:0-1838 GCA_964452125.1 uncultured Anaerolineaceae bacterium
CGGCTGCGGCGCGAGCCCGGCGGATCAGTCAGCCGGCCGTCACCAAGCAGATTCAGCGGATGGAGTCGGATCTGGGACTGGCCCTGCTGGTGCGAAGGCCCAAACATGAGGTGGAGATGACTCCGGCAGGGCAAAAGGTGGTGGCCTTTGCTCGAGTATTGCTTGAGCAACTTGAAGCTCTGGAGCAGGAGCTGGCGACGCTCAAACTGATCAACCAGGGAACCCTGTACCTGGCTGCCAGTACGATCCCAGGGGAGTACGTGCTGCCCAGGCTGTTGGCCGCGTTCCGGGCCGAATATCCTCAGGTCGAATTGGAACTGTCGATCTCGGACAGCGCCGATGTAGTTGGCCGGTTGATGGCCGACGAGGCGGATGTGGGCGTCATTGGCTCGGCTGAGCGCCAGCCGGGCTTGCGCCTGGAGCGCCTTCTCCGCGACGAAGTGATGCTGGCCGCTCCACCCGATCATCCTTTTTCCGAACGGGAATCAGTGACTTGGGACGAGGTGCAGGGGCAACCCCTGATCTTGCGTGAAGAGGGTTCGGGTACGCAACGCAGTGTCGAGGCGGCGTTGCATGCTGCGGGGTTTCAGCTCCCGCGCGAGCAGGTGGTGCTGGTTTTGGGCAGCACCCAGTCCCTTTTGCAAGCGGTTTCGCAGGGATTGGGCTTGGGTTTCGTTTCGGCGCTGGCGGCTGCCCCTCTGCAGGAGGTGGGGCGGTTGAGCTGTGTCCGTTTGCAGGGGGTGGATTTGACCCGGGACCTCTATCTGGCCTATCTCCCTGAGCGAATTGCCGATCCGGTGGTGGCCCGGTTTTTGCAGTTTGCTCGTACGTGGTTTTCCACGTAGCGCTCTGGTCGAGCCCGTTGCAGGCGGGTTTGGCTCCCTTTCGTGCTGCTCAGCCCTGCTGGGTGTAGGGCGGCTGGCACAGGGGGGAGAAGGACATGCGATGGATGGGGCACGGGCCCAGGTTTTCTAGCGCCGCGCGATGTTGGGCCGTGCCATAGCCTTTGTGTCGGGCAAACCCGTAACCGGGATGCTGGTCTTCGAGGTCGATCATCATCCGATCGCGTGTGACCTTGGCGAGGATCGAGGCACAGGCAATCGACAGGACGATGGCATCGCCTTTGGGTAGGCTGTGTTGGGGCAAGTCCACATCGGGCAGGCCCAGGTGATCGATCAGCAGATAATCGACTGGTCTATTGAGATGTTGCAGGGCCCAGGCCATGGCGGTGCGGGTAGCCGACACGATGCCATGTCGGTCGATTTCGGTGGCGGGCACGACACCAACCCCCATGGCTACGGCATGTCGGCGAATCACGTCCACGAGCAACCGACGTTTTGCTGGGCCAACCATTTTGGAATCGCGAACCTCTGATAGGTGTTGAAAAAGATCGGGCATGTCGGGCGGAAGGATCACAGCCGCGGCGACGACCGGCCCGGCCCAAGCGCCTCGGCCGGCCTCATCGAGGCCAGCTACCGAGCGATAGCCTGCGGCCCAAAGGCGCTGTTCGTATTCCAAGTGCGGGACGCGGTTTTTGTGAGTCATTGTGCGTTAGCCCTGGATATCCGATGGTAGTACTGGACGGTAGAAGAATGGGATAAGGTGGGCGGTCGGCAAACACAAAAAGGGCCGTGGGCTAAAGAGTAGACTCTCTGTCCCACGCCCCTCGGTTCGGCGGTGCGCTCGGCAGGCTAGCTCTGCCGGTAGCGCTTTTCTGTCAGTCGGGTCGCTTTGCCCTGCCGCCCGCGCAAGAAATAGAGCTTGGATCGACGCACGTGGGCATGCCGTCGCACTTCGATCTTTTCGATGCGCGGCGAGTGCAAGGGAAAAGTTCGCTC
>CAYVLO010000639.1:0-1838 GCA_964452125.1 uncultured Anaerolineaceae bacterium
CGGTATGCCCACCCCCGCGGGGGGCGCGGCGGTTCTGTGTGGGGGGGTAGGGGCGGCTGTGACTTGGGGGGGGCGCCCCCCCCCCCCCACGCCCCCGCGCCGGGGCCATGCGGCCCCGGACCCCGCATCAAAGGCGTGGCCCGGTCAGGGTCCGGTTGCGTGGCAGGCGATGCGACCGGGTCGATCTCGGTGGGGCGGCCCCGTCTGCTTGTGGCACTCAGGGCGATGGTCAAAGGGTTCATCGGTCGATTTCCTGTCGATTGGCGGATCGCCAGGTGTGGGCCTGGGCCAACAGCTCTTCGTCGCCGATGATCCGCGAGCCTGAATCATCGGTCAGCCGCCAGCCCTCGCCGTCGGGGCGCAGGGTGCGGGCGATGCCTCGACTCTCGGCCTCGGCGGCCAGCCGGGCAGCATCCAGCGCCAAGAGGTCGACCTCCACGCGGAGGCCCAGGGCGCGCAGCCGTTGGACCATCGACAGGCCGCGGGCCTGGTCGCACGCCCCGGCCAACAGGTGGGCGGCAATGGAGGGCAGGGCGGGCGGGTTCTGGGCCAGCAGCGCCCGCTCGATGCCCAGGCCAAAGCCCACCGCCGGCAGCGAGCGCCCAAATTGGGCGATGAGTTGGTCGTAGCGACCGCCGCTGACTACGGGCCAGCCCAGGCGCGGGGCGACCCCGCGAAAGGTGATGCCCGTGTAATAGTCCATCCCCCGCACTTCGCCCAGGTCGATGATGACCCGTTCGGCCACGCCATAGGCGCGCAGCAGGTCATAGACGCGGGCCAGGCGCTCCAGGGCCGAGACGACCTCGGGGCCATCGTCCAGGCGCGCACCCAGGGCCAGCGCCTCATCGAGCACCTCGCTTTCGCCCACCAGGTCGGGCAGCTTTTGCAGGAGCTGGCCCAGGGACCCAGCCACGCCGCCCTGGCGCAGGGCGGTTTCCAGGCGGGCGCTGTTGCGCTGGTCGATGGCGGCGCGGACCGGCTCCAGCGCCTCGCCCGGCAGCCCGGCGGTCAGGGCGCGGAAAAAGGCCATCTGCCCCAGGTTGATCTGAAAGCCCTCCAGTTGTAAGGCCTCCAAAGCAGCGATGGACAGGGCCACCACCTCGGCGTCGGCGGCGGCGGTGTCGACGCCGATCAGCTCGATGCCGGCCTGGGTGAACTCGCGCTTGCGCCCGGCCTGGGGGTCTTCATAGCGAAAGATGCTGCCCATGGTGTGGCAGCGCAGGGGCATGGGCTGGTCGTAGAGCTTGGTGGCCGCCATGCGCCCGATCTGGGGCGTAAAGTCGGCGCGCAGGGCCAGGGTCTGGCCGTCGCGGTCGAAAAAGCGGACCATGGCCTGGCGAAAGGCCTCGCTGGCGCCGACGCTCAGGTTGTCATAATACTCGTACATGGGGGTGATGATTTCGTGGTAGCCCCAGCGGGCAAAGCAATCGCGCAGGGTGGCCTCGGCCTGGCGGCGGCGCGCCGCTTCGGCCAGGAAGCAATCCTGGACCCCGTTGGGGATCTGGCTCTTGTGCGGGTCGGCCTGGGGCCGATCCCAACTCGGTGTGGTGTTGCTCATGGCAGTCTCCGGTGTAAAAAAAAGACCGGTCCCTTTGACCAGTCTTTTGGATGAGTCCCGGCGAAACCCTCAACGCCCCGACGGGCGGCGGGGCTCATCCTACGTGGTATGATGATGAACGTTTTGGGTTAAGCCATATTGGCATTTCATGGTCTGTTGCCGTTCCTTACTCGGGCGGGATCATAGCACAGGTGGGGGAAAATGTCAAAGTGTAAAGACCTCGGAGCAGCAATTCTAATTTTGGCGTGTGGAGCGTTCGCTGTGGGAGCCAAGCAGCTCT
>CAYVLO010000640.1:0-1837 GCA_964452125.1 uncultured Anaerolineaceae bacterium
CAGTTCCTGTTCGTCCTGGCGCCACTTTTTCCGGATCTTGACCCACAGCTCCAAATACACCCGAGTGCCCAGCAATTGTTCGATCTCGCGGCGGGCATCTTGCCCGATCCGTTTGATCATGGAGCCTTTCTGGCCCAGGATGATGGCCTTTTGCGTGTCGCGTTCCACAAAGATCGTGGCGCCGATGTAGGTCATGTCCTCGCTGCGTTCTTTGAACTGCTCGACGATGACGGCCACCGAGTAGGGAAGCTCTTGTTGCAGGTGGAGCATGACCTTTTCGCGGATCAGTTCGGCGGCCATGAAACGGAGTTGCTGGTTGGTGACCTGGTCCTCGGGATAGTAGCGCGGGCCCAAGGGCAATCGGTCGAGGATGGCGTGCAGCAGGTCATCCAGTTTATCCCGGCGCAACGCAGAAATCAACATCGAATCGGCCCAGTCTCCCAGGCCCTGAAAAGCTGCCACCTGCGCCAAAGCCGACTCGGCCGGCAGAGCATCGGACTTGTTCAGCACCAAAAGCACGGGTGCCTGCCGCTGTTCCTGAAGGATGCTCGCGATCTGGCGGTCTTCCTCGGAGGGTGGCTGAGACACGTCCACCAGAAACAGCACGAGGTCGGCGTCGGGGATGGCGCGGATGGCCGTCTCGACCATGTAGGCGCCCAGCTTGTGGTGGGGTTGGTGAATGCCCGGCGTGTCGACAAAGACGATCTGGGCGTCGGCCAGGTCGCCCCGTCCCTTTTCCAGCGTCAGGATACCCAACAACCGGTTTCGGGTGGTCTGGGGTTTGGGCGAGACAATGGCAATTTTCTGGCCCAGGAGGGCGTTCATCAACGTCGATTTGCCGACGTTGGGTTTGCCCACGACGGCGACAAACCCCGAGCGATGGTCGGCGGGGAGATCGGCGGGGACGGGCAGCTCGCCCCAATCGTTTTCAGTCATACATTCCTCACGATACAAGCTACAAGCCGCCTGCTGGCTCCAGTGGGCGACGCCGGGCACATCACCCGGCGATCTTGAATGGGTTAAAGTCGGTGTCGACGTCGTAGACGTCTTCCTGTTCGGCGCGTTTGAGAAAGGCGACGATGCGATAGGTGGCAGGCGTCATCAACGTCTCCAGCCCCACCTTGAATACATAGTTGGACACCACCACGCTCCAAAACAGGTCCCAGGGCAGGGTCCCGGCAAAGGCGATGGTCACAAAGAGCAGAGTGTCCACCCCCTCGCCGACAAGGGTGCTGCCGATGGTCCGGGTCCACAGCCACCGCCCCTGGGTGAGCACTTTCATCTTGGCCAGGGTAAACGAGTTGCTAAACTCCCCGCAAAAGTAGGCGATGAGTGAGCCGGCGACGATGCGGGGGGTGGCGCCCAGGATGGCCTGGTAGGCGGACTGATGGTCCCAGCCCTGGGCCGGAGGCAGGGCGCCCACCAGGGCCAACACCCCCGCCATCAAGGCGGCGCTGCCAAATCCGACCCAGATGACGCGGCGGCTCTTGCGATAGCCATACACCTCGGTGAGGATGTCGCCGAACAGGTAGCTGATGGGAAACAGGAGGGTGCCGCCGTCAAAGGTAAAAGGGCCCAGATCCAAAATCTTGCTCGAGGCGATGTTGCTGATCAGCAGCACGGCCACAAACGCCGCCATGATCAGGTCAAAATATCGGTACACGCGTACATTCCGAGTCATGGCTTGCCACCCGGGCCCACGAGGGCCCCCTTTGGTCCCGATTATAGCCGGGAAAGGTCGCTTCGGCAAATTGCATCGAGCTACTGCGACGGTGGATGGGGGTGCCGGCTCCTGAGGAGATTGAGCAGGCGGGGCATGGCCTGGGTGTAAAATCGG
>CAYVLO010000641.1:0-1835 GCA_964452125.1 uncultured Anaerolineaceae bacterium
TTGCTGCTGATCGTCGGCACCCTGTTTCAACTGGCGGCGCCCTACCTGATCGGCCTGGCGGTGGACCAGTTTATCGTCACCGGTGACCGCGGCGGATTGGCCAGGACGATGCTCCTCTTGTTGTCGGTCTACCTGGGATCGTGGGCCACCGGGTACGGCCAGTTTTACACGATGGCCATCGTCGGCAATCAGGTGCTGTACAGCCTGCGCACCCGGATCTTTGAGCGGATACAGACGCTGTCCCTCCGCTATTTCGACGAGCACGAGGCCGGCGACCTGATGAGCCGCGTGACCAACGACGTGGATACCATCGCTCAGGTGCTCAACGCCGGGCTGGTGCAGACCATTAGCAGCTCGCTGATCATCGTCGGCATCGTGGCTGCCATGCTGAGCCTCAATTGGCGGCTGGCCCTGGTGACCTTTGCCATCCTGCCCTTCATGATCGGCGCCAGCATCGTCTTTTCCAGCCGCGCCCGGGTGGCCTTTCGCAAGACACGCAAGACCATCGGCCATGTGAGCGCCGATCTGGAGGAGAACATCTCGGGGGTGCGCGTGGCCCAGGCCTTTGCCCGCGAGGACGAAAACGTCGAGAGGTTCAACCAGTTGAACCGCGCCAACCGGGACGCCAACGTGAGCGCGCAGAGCATCACGGCCGCTTTTTCGCCCACCCTCGATGTGCTGAGCACCATTGGCCTGGCCATTGTCGTCGGCTATGGCGGCTATCTGGCCCTGCGCGAGCCGCCGCTGGTGACGGTGGGCGTGATCGTCTCGTTCCTCACCTACGTTCGGCGCTTTTTCCAGCCGATCCAGCAATTGGCCCAGTTGTACGCCCAACTCCAGTCGGCCATCGCCGGCGCCGAGCGGATCTTTGAGCTGGTCGATACCGAGCCCGACCTCACTGACGCCCCCGATGCGTACGACATCCCTGCCATCGCCGGTCGCGTAGAGTTGGACGGGGTTTCGTTCCAGTACAAATCGGGTGAACCGGTCTTGCAGGACGTCCATCTCGTTGCCGAGCCGGGCCAGACGGTGGCGTTGGTGGGGCCCACAGGGGCGGGCAAGACGACGCTGGTCAACCTCATCGGTCGCTTTTACGAGGTTTCGGCGGGCGCGGTGCGCATCGATGGCCACGATGTGCGGCAGGTCACCCGATCCAGTCTGCGGTCGCAGATGGGCATCGTCTTGCAGGATACCTTTTTGTTCAGCGACACGATCATGAACAACATCCGCTACGGGCGTTTGGATGCCACCGACGAAGAAGTGATCGAGGCGGCCCGCATGGCCAACGCCGACTCGTTCATCGAGCGCTTGCCCAAGGGCTACCAGTCCGAGCTGTCGGAACAGGGCCGGAACCTGAGCCAGGGTCAACGCCAGCTCCTCTCCATCGCCCGCGCCATCCTGGCCGAGCCGCGCTTGCTGATTCTCGACGAGGCCACCAGTAGCGTGGATACCCGCACCGAATTGCTCATTCAGCGGGCGCTGGGCCGCTTGCTCGAAGGGCGGACCAGCTTTGTGATCGCCCACCGGCTGAGCACCATCCGCAACGCCGATCAGCTTCTCGTTCTGCAGGAGGGGCGGATTGTGGAGCGGGCGAGCAGCACGCCCGAACGCTCGGCCCACGAGCAGTTGCTGGACTTGGGTGGCGAGTACTACAAGCTGTACACCAGCCAATTCCGCCAGGAGTCGGGCGCTGCCCCTGCCGATTCGAGGGAACTTGCCGATCTCGGCGGGCTGGGGCTTCCGGCCCAGGCCCCTGCCTGACCACGTCTCCGTTTTTGCGCGCGCGGGATCGCGCGCAACCTTTGGTTGCCAACCGCGCTTTATTACCTACGGTT
>CAYVLO010000642.1:0-1830 GCA_964452125.1 uncultured Anaerolineaceae bacterium
GCGACGCATGCGTCGCCCCTACACAGGGCCCATCTCGGCGGGCGACCCGCGGTGGGCGAGGCGCATACCGAACTCAAATCACTCAGCAGCCCCTGACGATTTTGACACGCATGCCAATTGGCAGTAAGATGGGTCCGCTGCCGGCCTCGACGGCAGCCATCGCAAAGTACATCACCATGGACGGAGGATTGCTATGTCGTTCGCCACACGCACCGAATCATTGAGCGAAGAGGGCGCCTACTCTGTGCTGGCCCGCTGCCAGATGCTGGAAGCCCAGGGCAAGGACATCATCCATTTGGAGATCGGTCAGCCCGACTTTGACACCTTTTCCCACGTATCGCTGGCGGGCATTCGCGCCATCACCACCGGCCAAACCCGCTACACGCCCCCCCTGGGCATCCCGGCCTTGCGCGAGGCCCTGGCCCAGGATGCGGGCCGCCGGCGGGGTGTCGAGCTGTCGGCCGATTGGGTCGTCGTCGCTCCCGGCACCAAGCCGATCCTGCAATTGCCCTTGTTGGCCCTGATCGAGCCGGGTGACGAGGTCCTCTATCCCGACCCGGGCTTTCCCACCTACGCCGGGTCCATCGGGCTGGCGGGCGGCGTGCCCATCCCGGTCAAGCTGTTGGAAGAGCGGGACTTTGACCTGGACATGGAGGGGCTGGAAGCCGCCATCACGCCCCGCACGCGGATGATCATCCTGAATTCGCCGGGCAACCCCACGGGCGGTATCCTGCCCCCTGCGACCCTGGCCCGCATCGCCGAGCTGGCCTGCCAGCACGATCTGTGGGTTCTGTCCGACGAGATCTATTCGCGGCTGGTGTTTGACGGCGAATCGCGCAGCATCCTGTCGATGCCGGGCATGATGGAGCGCACCATCGTGGCCGATGGCTATTCCAAGACCTATGCCATGACGGGCTGGCGGCTGGGCTATGGCCTGATGCCCCCGGCCTTGGTGGCCAAGATGAACCTGCTGCTGACCTACGTCACCGGCTGCACTGCCGCCTTTACCCAGTACGCCGGGCTGGAGGCGGTGACCGCGCCTCAGGATGATGTCGACGCCATGGTCGATACCTTCCGCCGCCGCCGCGATTTTATGGTCGAGCGCTTGCAGGCCATCCCGGGCATCCAGTGCGCCAAACCCCAGGGCGCCTTTTACGTGTTCCCCAGCATCCGCGCCTTTGGCCTCAGCTCCAACGAGATGGCCAACCGCCTGTTGGACGAGGTGGGGGTGGCTGTGCTGCCCGGCACGGCTTTTGGCCAGAACGGCGAGGGCTTTATCCGCCTGGCCTATGCCAATTCGCTGGAGAATATCGGCCAGGCCCTGGACCGCATGGCCGGGTTTTTGGCCACGTTGCGCTAGCTCGCGCAGGCGCCTGCGCAGGCAGGCGGGAGTGACGACCGCGCGGTAGCCGACGCCCACGCCGTCATGCCCGCGAAAGCGGGCATCCATCCTCTGTTGCAAGGATATGGGCCCCCGCTTGTGCCTTCCTGCGCAGGCAGGCGGGGGTGACGGGTGGGGTGGCGATGACAACCGTAGGGGCACGGCATGCCGTGCCCCTAAAAGTTATTGACGGACGGATACTGGTCAGGAGGACTGGCCGACCCCGGGGACGGTGGCAGCGAGCGCTACGGACTTTCGTGACGGGATTTGTAGGGGCGATGGCATCGCCGCCGGTGATTAGGCCGTGCAACCGATGGCCCCCGCCGTAACCAGGAACATCCCGTATGCCGTTGCCTGGCGATGCCTCGCCCGCCAGAGGGCGAGGCATTCCCATGAACCCTTGGGTAGGGCATCGGTTGCGCATGGGGCGGTCCCTTCGTCCGGACCAA
>CAYVLO010000643.1:0-1830 GCA_964452125.1 uncultured Anaerolineaceae bacterium
CGGGCGCCATCGGTTGCACGGCCTAATCACCGGCGGCGATGCCGTCGCCCCTACAAGCCCATCTGGGAGGCGCGTTGTAGGGGTGGGTCTGAGACCCGCCCCTACCAGTCCCGTCCCCGATGCCTGCCTCGGCAGGACGCTTGCTGCCGCGAAAATCGGCTCCCGGCCCCCCAGCGGCCATTCGCGGCCTCTGTCAAATTTCGTCCTTTTTGGCGTTTTGTAGTACACTGTGCCCATTGAGGAAAGAATGAAAGCAAAAACAACCGGCAAGCTGGGAATCCTGCTGTTTTCCCTGGGCGCGTTTGTGGGGCTGGCCCTGGTGCTGTTCTTGACCTGGGCCGACCTGGAATCGCGCCTGTTCGATCCATCCCTCAGCGCCAAGAGTGGGGTGAGCCTCCGCTGCCCGCCCATCATGGGGCTCGGCGAAACGGTCACCGTATCCGCTTCCTTTGACAATCCCCTGGACAGAGAGGCCCGCTACACCGTCCGCGCCAGCATCAGCGAGGGCCACGTGACCCTCATGCGGCGGCTGGACACGCTCCTGACGCTACCGCCCGGCGAACGGCAGAGGATCGAGTGGGAGGTGAGTTCCAAAGATGCGGCCTATGGCCTGTTTGCCCTGGTCAAGGTCCACCGCTTTGGCTTTTATCCCCTCCCCGCGAGGCAGGGCGCGTGCGGAATTGTGCTGGCGCCCCTGCCCCTTCCGGGAGGCCTCCTCTTTGGGGGGCTGCTGGCCCTGATCGTCTTGGGTATGGGCGGCGGAGCGGCCCTGTGGTACCGGGCCCACCGGCCCCTGCACGAGTCGTCTTTGGATACGGCGCGGGTGATGGGCGCCTTTTCGGTGTTGGTGGTCCTGGGGCTGGTGATGGGCTTGTTAAATAGCTGGCTCGTTGCTTTGGTGGTGCTCGCCGTCAGCGTGCTGTTGATCGTGGCCCTGGGGATCCAGCGAGCCGGCTGATGGTCGGGCGCTCGTTATGCCTGTAGACTTGCGTCGAGCCGTCGACGACGCGTGCTCATCGAATGGTGAGCATTGCAATAGCCCAGCAGCCCGCCTACGACTCTGCCAACAATCTCGCGACTGTGGTCTTGAGCCCCCTCAGGTCATCGCGAGCAGTGAGCCATACCGCGTCGAGATCCACGCCAAAGTAATCGTGGATCAGCTTGTCTCGCATGCCCGCGATATCCTGCCAGGGAATGTGGGGGCATCGGGCTCGCACATCTAATGATAGTCGCTTGGTGGCCTCGCCGATGATCTCAAGCTGTCGAATGACACCATCTTGGACCAGGTGTTGCTCGTAGAACGTCTCTTCGTCGACGCCCAGCAAGTACTCTTCGATCCTGGCGATTGCATCCAAGATGTGCTGGAGATAGACCGAGTCGTCACGCTTCATAGATGACCTGCAATTCTCGCCTTACCCTATCCCGCAGGTAGGGACTGATCGCACTCTCTGTTAGCAGATCGATCTTTCTGCCGAGGGCGGCTGCCACTTCGCGCTCCAGTCTGACCAGATCCAGGAGGCTTTTGCGCTTGGAAAACCTGACCAACAGGTCGATGTCGCTTTGTTCCGTGGCCTCGCCTCTGGCCACAGAGCCAAAAACACCGACCATGGTTACATCATTATGCCGGCAGATCTCCTGCAGTTTCTCGGTGTCGAAAGGCAGTGCTTGCATCGAACACCTCCCTGTGAACATTCTATCACAGATCCTGATACCCTGGCAAGCTGTACCCTTGACTGGTTGTGTATACAAGTAGGTGGGAATCTTTGTGGGGGCCTGCCGAGGCCCCCACACCCCGCGCCGGGGGCCTAAGCGCCCGCAGACGGGCGGCCC
>CAYVLO010000644.1:0-1825 GCA_964452125.1 uncultured Anaerolineaceae bacterium
TCTCATAGGATAGTTGGCTGAACTCATGTCCTTTTCTCGACAGCGTCTCGGCCATCCTTCCATCTCCTCACCGATCGGCCCCGTACCTCACGAACCCCTCTTTCGCGCCCTTCGTGGTCCAACCGTCCAAACCTTCAACCCCCTGGACCACGAACCTCACGCAATCCCGCGAATGTCACCAAAGGTGAACCCCTTTTCGCGCCTTTCGTGCCCCTTTCGCGTACCTCGTGGTCCAAACCCTCACCCATGCGCCGCCAGCGGATCCGCCGGCGGGGGTCGAGGCGGGCCTGGCGGCACTGACCCGTCTCGGCGTCCTGCAGCCTGCTCTCACAGGTCGGCGGAACTCGGCTCATGCTCGATGCTTCTCCATAAGGTCTCGCAGGATCTCGTAAAGACGGTCAAAGGTAGGTTGATCGTTGTGCTCCGCTAGCACGAGCCGGACGGTGACATCTTTTCCCGGTGCCCGGACGCAGCCTTCCTGCAAGAGGCGGGCTGACAGCGCTTCGGCGTCCAGTCCGGGCACACGGCTGAGCGGAACGATGTTAAACCCGAGCGCCGGTTCCTGGTCCATGTTCAAGTAGAATACGGCCAGGCGATGGGGCTTGGGCTTCTCCCAGTGTGGTGCGTGATACAGCAATTTGGCTTTGTATGGGGGATACTGGCTGCCAGCTGCCCTCACGATCCCAATCCTTGCCACCTTATCGAGGAAGAGGTTGAGCCGGTGCGTAGCTGCTTTCCCAAGAGCCTGGGCCATTTTCTCGGGGACCTGCTTATCGGGAGCTTCGCGCATCTGCCGCACGACGAGCAGCAGCAGGTTGACGAGGTTCACGATGGCCTGTGCGTCCTCCAAGCCGTACCCCGCCACCGTGTGGGCTGCCCGGTTGCGGTAGGCGGCAAAGGCCCCGTCAAAGATGCTGCGGAGGCCCTTCCACTCTTCCTCCGGCAGGTCCAACCGGTCGACAAACTGGCTGTCCGTCTCTGAGAAGAGCTTGCTGACCAGCTGGCGTCCCGTCCCTCCGCGCATGCCCATGAGCTTGCGCATCCGCTCTTCGAGGAGGACAAAGGCGCGGCTCACGGCGTCGTCATAGCGCTGCTCGCGGATCAGGCCGCCGCATTGGCCGGCCAATTCCTCGTCCAGCCCTGAGATCCTGGCGAGGACCGATACCAGCTCGTCCATCCGATCGTTTGTGGTAAGCATGTTCTTCCTTTCTGGGAGATATGGCTTGCCTATTGTGCTGCCGCGGGCTTGGCCGGATGCCCCACCCGCGGATCCGCAGGCGGCGGATCCGGCCGCGTCCGATACGCCTCGCCCGTCTCCATCGCCCGCGCCATCTCGTCATAGATTGTCCTTGACCGGAATCCGGGCCAGCGTCCAGTACCCCTTCCGGCCATCAGGCATCTGCACAGCACGAGGCCTTTGCTGCGGCTCGTCAGGCGCGATGTACGACCAGTGCGCGCGGCTGTACACGTTGGACATGGTGCTACAGTGATAGATGGCGTAGGCCCATGGCAAAGTCGGGGGGCCTGGGGATCTGGCATTCGTCGATCAGGTAGAAATGGATATCCTGGAGCACCGCGGCGACCAGGCCGGCGTTCTCCGGGCTGTGCCGGTCGACCAGAAACTCGACGGTGACGACGCCATTTGCCGGTGGACCCACGAGGGCGACTGGCAGCCAGTCATCCCAACCGCCCTCGTCCGCGCTGCCGTAGCGCAGCTCCATGTGCTCAATTGTCCGTTCGACCCGGCCTTCCTTCCACCGGATGACTTTGTCGGGCAAGATCATCGTGTTCTCTCCGTGTCGCTGGTGGCCCTGGCAATCTCAGG
>CAYVLO010000645.1:0-1818 GCA_964452125.1 uncultured Anaerolineaceae bacterium
CTCGAGAACGAAACGGCCCGGGAAATCCTTTCTGGAGCCGGCGCTCGCATTCACAACGGGCGCGTTCACTTGCCCCCCGATCTGGTCGAGAAGATGCTGACCCTGTGTCCTCCCCAGGTTAGGGTCCAGGGCCGCGAAGGTCGAGTCATGACCCTGGGCGACGGGAGCCTCTATTGGCACAATGTGGGAGGCGCGTCGCACGTCTACGATCATGGAAGCGGTACACGTCGGGCGGCAACCGTTCAGGATGTGGAAGATTCGACGCGGCTCCTTGATGCCCTCGACGGTTTGACTACCATCACGCCCTTTTTCACACCTCAGGATGTGCCCGGTCCGGTGATGTCTTTGGCCATGTATCGGTATGCCCTCCCCCACACGACCAAACCCGTCCAGGGTCCGGGCGTACAGGTGGCTGCTGAGGTTCGTTTTGCGGTCGAGATGGCCTCGGTCATTGGTTCGCCCCATGAGGTCCTGAGCCTGAGCACCTCTCCGATCAGCCCGCTTTTATTCCCCGACGCTATGGCCGAGTGTGTCATCGAGATCGCCCGGGCAAAGGTTCCCTTTGCCCCCCTGCCCTGCCCCACGGCAGGGGCCACGGCGCCTCTCTCGTTGGCCGGAGCGCTGGCCCAACAAAGCGCCGAAAACCTGGCCTGCATTGTCCTGGCTCAATTGGTGCAACCCGGCTTGCCCATCGTCTATTGCGGCCGGCTTGCCGTGATGGAACCCCGCACAGGCGGATCTGTTTGGGGAGGCGTCGAACTGGGCTTGATCTCTGCAGCCACAGTACAGATTGGTCATTTTTATCATTTGCCCGTGAACGTCTATGGCTTTTCCACCAATTCGCACACCCTGGACCTTCAGAACGGGTACGAGCGAGCCCTCAACGCAGCCATACCGGCTCTGGCGGGCGCCGATGAATTGTCGGGCGTGGGCGAGATGTCGGCCGGCATCCAGGGCTCTTTTGCGCAAATGGTGTGCGACAACGAGATTGCTGCCAGCGTCCGCCGCCTGCGGCGCGGGATCGCAGTGAATGACGATACCCTGGCCCTTGAGGTCATGGGACAGGTAATGAGCGGTTCCCACAATTTCCTGGATCAAATGCATACGGTGCGCCATCTGCGCGCCGGCGAGCTTTTGGTCACCAAATTGGCCGAACGACGCTCCTGGGAGGAGTGGGAGCGGCACAATCGCCAAAACTTGGCCGATCGAGCTCAGGCCCAGGCCGAGCGTATCCTGGCTGAGCATCAAGTACCTCAACTTACAGAAGAACAACAACGCCATCTCCAGGAAATCATGAAAGAAGCCGAGTCAGAGCTGGTATCTGGCTAGAACGCTGCCTGCGAATCGGGATTGACCATTCCGCGCCCAGGCAGAATCCCGTGACCGCCGCTGTCCAACGTCCAACTGGACCCCGATTCAGATCTTGGGAAAGGAGGCGATGGCTATTTCCGACAAGAGCCGTGCAGAGATCACAGGCATTGGGTAGGCTACTCGGACTTGCGGTGTGAGGGTGAGCACAAGAGCCTTTTGCCGGTTCTCATCCCACCCGACGAGTCCTACGATTGTCGATGATTCCATTCAAAAGGAGGAGGTATGAAGAGCAAAATCGCCCAGTTTTTGGCCGTATTGATCGTTATGACGATGATTGGTGCCTCGCTCGCGGCTTGTGGAGCCACCCCCGAACCCCAAGTAGTTGAAAAAGTGGTCAAGGAAACGGTGATTGTCGAGGGAGAGTCCCAGGTTGTCGAAAAGGTGGTCACCGAGGTGGTGGAGGTCGAGAAGGTCGTCACCCCCACTGCTGCTCCGCAAAGCAAGATC
>CAYVLO010000646.1:0-1803 GCA_964452125.1 uncultured Anaerolineaceae bacterium
CCCGCCCGCCAGTGGGGATAAGCCAGCGTAATTGTCGTCCGGTATAACGGGCGACTGGCCCCCAGGGCCTCTTCACCGCTCGCCTCATCGTCGATCTCGCGCTCGATGAGCAGCAGGCTATCGTCGATCCCGCTTCGGTCGTACTCGTGAGGTTCGACAGACAGGTACTCGGGCGGATTCACGACAGCCGCGGGCGTCATCCGTCGCAGATACCAAATATCGCGCCCGCTATCGCCCACGTTGTCGAACCGCTTGTCGGCCGCCAGCGCACAATTCAGCGACAAGAGCCGGATCTCCTGCGATACCTCTCCGGGCAACTCCAGATCATCCAGGAACTCGGCAGGCTGCAATGGGCGCCCTCGGATCTCGATCAACGCTTCGGCAATGTTCAACTGGCCCTCCGAAATGGGCAACAGCAGATCCTGCAAAAACCACTCGTCGCCAAAGGCCACCAGCCCCTCTCGCTCAGCGAGAGCCTGCCCAAGCTTTTCGACGACGTGCTCACCAAACTGCTCGTACAGCTCAAGAGCCCCCAGCAGATTCATTCCGGCCTGAAGATCCTCTGCCCCTTCCTCCAAATTCAACGCATGGGCGCCCTCTAGCTCGGATGCAAATTCCCGCGGCTTTTTCTCCCCTTCGATTTGAACCTTGATGACCGTGAACGCCCCATGGTCAGGACTCCGCCCCGCACGACTATCGATCACCGTACCCAACGCATAATTCAGAGCAGGAAAGAGAATCTGTTGCCCCACTTGGTAGGCGTCCTTGGGCTGATACACAGGTCCCCGGCTCAATTCCCTGCGAATGGATTCTTGTTCTCGGCGCACGTGCTTCTCGATCAACGCCTGCGCCAATTCATCAACGCCCACCGGCGCTCCTCGGTCCAGGACAAGATCTTGGACATAGGTCACATCTTCTGGGGTAACAGAAAATTGCGCACGCCAGTATGCTTCGGTTTGTGTTCTCCTTTGGATCACTCAGCTCTCCTCCTGATGCGCCTTGATGGGATCTGGACCACAGGCCCACACGCCACGGCCAATCCACGCGCCGCACAAGGCACGCGAACGCTATTATACCAGGTTTCCAAAGCATTGACAACTGAAGCATTGCCGTATGAAGTGATTTGTGGTATACTCGATAGTGTCGTCAACTAGGAATAGGCATACGTAGAAAGGGGGTTATTATGGAAGAATTGCTCTTGAGCCTCGCTCAACTGGCCATCGCCATTCTTCTCAGCGCCATCGGCGCCTTTTTGGCCATGTATATGGTACAGTGGTTCACACGGGATATCGACGAATGGCAAGAACTCAAGGCAGGAAATGCAGCGATTGGGATCGTGCTGGGCGCCGCCACGTTGGGCGCCGCCATCCTCCTGCGGCCCGCCCTCGTCGTCGACACACGGCCCCTCGACATGGGTCGTACGACAGCCTTTGTCGAAATCCTCCTGACCCAGGCCTTTCAGTTGGCCATCGGGCTCTTGCTCACAGTCATCACCCTGGCCCTGGCCCTTTACCTGTTTGCCTCCCTGACTCGTCGCATCGACGAAGTCGCCGAACTGAAAAAGGGCAACCTGGCCATGGCTGGGCTATTGTCTGGAGTGATCATCGGCGTAAGCCTGATGGTCAGCCAGAGCATCGGGCAAATCCTGAGCCTGATCTCGTCCTTTATCTGGTAAAGGGGGCCCCATGTCTCAAGACGAACCCGATCTCGTATGCGTGTACCGATGTTACGGCTTGGATCTGGCCCACGTCCTCAAAAGCAAGTTGGACGCGGCCGAAATCCCCTCCCTTCTCAAATACGAAA
>CAYVLO010000647.1:0-1802 GCA_964452125.1 uncultured Anaerolineaceae bacterium
CACGAATAGCACGAAATCATCCAGGCCTATTGTAGGGGCGAGGCATTCCCGAAACACCTACGCCCCGCCAGAGAGACCGTCCCATGGGCAAACGACGAGACTCTCGAGACCTCCGAGGTCTTTACGACCTCGGAGGTCTTTGCTTGTGGGGCGCCCCTACACGCCGTCGCCGATGCCGCGTCCCGCATTAGCGGCCGCATCAGCGGCCAAATCGTTCGGCCAGCTCGGCCTCCACATCCTGCCACGAAAGGCCCCGCTGGACCAACAACACGGTGGCATGGTAGATCAGATCGGCCATCTCGCTGACCAGCCGTCCGTCGTCCTGGGCCAGGGCAGCCACCACCGTCTCGACCGCCTCCTCTCCCACCTTTTGGGCGATGCGCGGCAGGCCCTTTTCGAAAAGGGTACAGGTGTAGGACCCCGGCTTGGGGTTCGCCTGCCGGTCGCCGACCAAGGCCTCCAGATGGGGCAGCGCGCCCCCGGCTGAGGGCGGCGGCCCGACCTCGGCGCCATCGGGCAGGCGCCGGTAGAAGCAGCTTTGGTGATTGGTGTGGCAGGCTGGCCCCGCCGGCTCGACGCGCACCAGCAGCGTATCGGCGTCGCAATCGTAGCGCACCTCGATCACCTTTTGCGTGTGGCCCGAGGTCGCCCCCTTGTGCCACAGCTCGCCGCGGCTCCGGCTCCAAAACCAGGTCTGGCCGCTTTCCAGGGTACGCGCCAGCGACTCGGCGTTCATGTAGGCCACCATCAACACCTGCCCGGTGTGGGCGTCTTGCACCACGGCCGGCGCCAACCCCCGCTCGTCCCAGGCGATCCCTTCCATCGTCCGCTCCGCCTCCATGCGCTATTGCCTCACCGGCACGCCGCGGCCGGCCAGGTAGGCCTTGACCTGGGCGATGCTCAGTTCTTTGTAATGAAAGAGGGAGGCGGCCAACGCTGCGCTGGCCCCCCCTGCCGTCAGAGCGTCGTAGAAATGCTCCAACGAGCCCGCCCCGCCCGAGGCGATCACCGGAACGTGGACGGCGCTCGACACCGCCTGCAACAGGGGCACGTCGTAGCCGTTCTTGGTGCCGTCGGCGTCCATGCTGGTCAACAGGATCTCGCCCGCCCCCCGGTCCTCGGCCTCCCGCGCCCACTCGACCACGTCGCGCCCGGTGGGGATGCGCCCGCCGTTGATATAGACCTCCCAGCGGGGGCGATCCCGGGGATCAGCGCCTTCGACGTCCTGCCGCCGGGCGTCGATGGCCACCACCATGCACTGGCTGCCGAATCGCCGGGCGCCGTCGGTGATCAGCTCGGGCTGGCGGACGGCCGAGCTGTTGATCGAGATCTTGTCGGCGCCCGCCGCCAGGATCTCGCGGATGTCTTTGAGGCTGCGCAGCCCGCCGCCCACAGTAAAGGGGATAAAGACGCTCTCGGCCACGCGGCGCACCACGTCGCGCATAATGTCGCGCCCCTCGTGGGAGGCGGTGATATCCAGGAACACCAGCTCGTCGGCGCGCTCGGCGTCGTAGGCCTGGGCCTGTTCCACCGGGTCGCCGGCGTCGCGCAGATCGACAAAGCGCACCCCTTTGACCACGCGGCCTTGGTGCACATCCAGGCACGGAATAATCCGTTTGGCTAACATACTCCCCCTCCTGATCCGGAATGGTGGGCTCCCCCCCAGGACCGTGCCGATTGTAGCCCAAAAGGGGAGAACTGTCAACGCCCTGCTGCGCCCGGTACCGGGCAATCGCATGGGGATCAACAGGGGTGTATTTCAGATTTCTGGATTACATAACACGAATCGAAGCTCCTCAATG
>CAYVLO010000648.1:0-1799 GCA_964452125.1 uncultured Anaerolineaceae bacterium
CTCCAACCCCGGTTTGGCCTGGAGGTAGGCCCCCTGCAGGCGCATCTGGTCCAGGATGGCGCGGGCCTCCGTTGGCGAGAGCTCGTCGACGTTGACCATGTGGCCCCAGGCCCCGGCAAAGTGCAGGGCGCCGTGCTCGTTGGGACAGGAGGCGACGTAGCGACCCCACCACAACGCGGCGCTGATGGCGCCCATGTTGGGATCGGCCTTGCGTAGTTCGCGCTCAAAGACCTCCTTCATCGCCCCGGTGACGTGGCCGACCAGCAGGTCGTGCTTGCCGGTCGGCTCCAGCCAGTGGATGTGGCGGTGCTTGGGCGGCAGGTCGGTGAGAAAGTCCTCCTTCAGGCGGCGGATCGACACGGGCGACAGCAGCTTCCAGAGTCGATTGAGGTTGGAGACGCTGGGGATCAGCTTGCGCTTGCCCACCTCCAGCGTGTCGGCAAACTCTTTGGTGACATACTGGAACGACCCGAACTGGTGGAGGAAGCGGGCCGAGCCGCCGCAGTAGGGAAAAGGCCACAGCGGGGAGCCAAAGCCCAGCAACCAGCCCGCCGTCCAGTATATGTCGTGGACGTAGCCCTTGATCCAGGTGCCGGTCAGGAGGGCTCGCCCTCGGGCCCGCAGGCTCCGGGCGGCGGCCCCCCGCAGGCTGAGCTTGGATTTGGCATCCTGCGACTCATCGAGCATGACGCACGAGAACAGCGCCTTGGCCCGATTGCTCAGCGGCCACTGGTGGTAGGTGGATAGAAACACATCTTCGCCCATCAGTCCCCCGGCCCGTTCCGCCAGGCGCTGCTCCTTCAGGGCGGCGATGCGCCGCCGACGGGCCTCCATCTGCTCCCACCGCGATGCCTTGGGGTTGACCGGCGGCACCGGTTGCCGGGACGTCCGGCCCATGGTCCAAGCCACGTAGCCGCAGGCCCGGCAGACCCGACCCCCGCCGTCGCCCTCGCCGCGCCAGGGGGTCCCACACTGGGGACAGGCCGGGACCTGGCTCTTGCGCGAGGCGTTGCAGGTGCAGCGGGCGCCGCGCAGGCCGCGGACCGTGCCCTCGTAGTTGCCCTGGCGGTCAAAGTGGTCGTGGTCCCAGGGGTCAAAGAGGCCCAGATGGTCGCCCAGGCTCAGGTCCTGGTAGCTGGTGACATAGAATTCGGGCAGGAGCTTACAGGGGTCGTAGTAGACGTCGCCCAGGGCAGCGCAGGCGTTGGTGAGTTGGGCGGAGAGGCTCTCCACCTCGCGGCGGGCCTCCTCGATCTCGGATTCTATGCCCTGGGGGTCGCGCGCCTTTCCCTTGTCGCGGATGGCCAGCAGATTGCGCAGGTGGCGTCGCTTGCGGGCTAGGGCCGATTCCAGCTCGACGCGCTCCCTCTCTTGGCGCAGGATCGCCTCTTCGGCCCCCAGCCGGGCTTCCAGAGCCGCCGTCTTTTCCTGGACCAGCCCATCCAGCTCGCGAGGGGTGGGTCGGGCTCCTTCCGACAAGCCCCATTCGGCCGACTGCTCGACCATCGCCCCGTTCTCCAACCGGAGCAAGGCCGCGACTTGCTGCCTCAGTTGCGGCGCCCGCTGACCGGCGGTGCGCACCCGCTGGCGGGCCAGCCGGTGCTGCCGCTTACGGGCCTGCAGGTGGGAGACCAAGCTATGGTCCAGGCGCTTCGCAAGAAACCCCCAGTTCTCCAGGTCCTCCAGGATGCCGGGCACGACCGAGGCCGGGGTGACGATGAGCACTGTGCGATAGCCGCGCAGCACGGCCCAATGGGCCATGGTGGTGGTTTTGCCTCCACCCTGCTCGTACAACAAGG
>CAYVLO010000649.1:0-1798 GCA_964452125.1 uncultured Anaerolineaceae bacterium
CCCGCCGCCAACGCCTCCACGTCCATGGGCTTGGTGGGCGGGCCCAGGCTGATCAGGAACCCCATGGCGGCCTTTTCCCGCTCCACCACGTGGCCCAGGTCGCGGATGGCGCTGCTATGCACCTGGCCGCTCTTGGCCTGGACCACCACCTTTTTCGCCCGCTTTTTCGGCTCGTCGTCGAAATAGAGCACGCCGTCCACGCCCTGGTCGGCGCCCTTTTTGCCCTGGTTGGCCGAGCGCGCCCCGATCAGCCCCAGCGCCCAATGCTCGAACTCGTGCCGATCTTGCAGCGCCAGGGCGTTGGCGCTGGCCTCGTCGGCGGGGACGCCCACCACCTGGTAGGCCGCCTCCACCTCGTCGCCGAACATGTCGCGCAGCCGCGAGCGCATCAGGCCGATGGCCAGGTGGGTGATGTCGATGCCGATCCAGCGGCGGCCCAGCTTTTGCGCCGCGCAGACGGTGGTGCCGCAGCCGCAGAACGGGTCCAGCACCAGGTCGCCCTCGTTGGAGGACGCCAGGATGATGCGCTCCAGCAGCTCGATGGGTTTCTGGGTGGGATAGCCGAGGCGCTCGGCGGCGTTGGCGCCGATGGGCGGTATATCGGTAACAACGGATGTGATCGGGGTACCCTTCTGTTCGTGCAGATATCGCTTGAGGTATGGCCTACCCGTGCTGCTCCAGTACAGACGATCATCGCCGTCCAGGGCCTCCAGTTTCTCGCGCACGGTACGCCATCCCCACTCAGGGGTGTATCCTTTGTACTCATAGGCGAGGTTTGGTCTCGGCCCCATTGAGGCGGATCGTATGATGTGATCGAGCCTGTAGACGCCCCGCTGGTCCTCGTGCCTGTAAAACCGCTCTACATACCCCTTGTCATGGGGCATGTAGGTTGGGTTCCAAAGGAAATCGTCGGTCTTGGAATAGAAGAGCAAGACGTCGTGAACGCTTGCCCACCGTCGCGAGTCAGCGTGGGTGCTCGTCCGTTTCCACACGATCTCGTTAACGAACTGCTCCTTCCCAAAGATGGTATCCATCACCACCTTGAGGTAATGGCTGGCGGTGGGGTCGCAATGCAGATAGATCGACCCCGTGGGCTTGAGCACGCGGTGCAGCTCGATCAGGCGGATGGTCATCATCACCAGGTAGGCGGTCACGTCGTTGCGCCCCACGAACCCCACGATGGCGTGGATCATCTCCACGATGTGGGGCGCGGCGGTCTGCTCGATCTCGCGCAGCGTGGCCTCGGCCATCTGCCCCCACGACCAGGTATCGTCGAACGCGACGATCTGGGCGTCGGCCGAGGTGCCGTTGACCTCCTTGAAGAGCACATTGTAGGAGCGGTTGGAGTTGAACGGCGGGTCCAGGTACACCAGGTCCACCGACTCGTCGGCCACGTGCTCGCGCAGGACGGCCAGGTTGTCGCCATAGTAGAGATAGTTCATGGGCGTTGCCCCCAGGTGCGGTTGCTTTTCGTGCTGGGGGCCATTCTAGCGTGGCGTCGCGGCGCCGGCAAGGGCAAAGGACGCGGATTGCGATCCGCGCCGACATCGCCCCCACCCCCGTCCCCTCCCCCGCAAGGAGAGGGGGGGCGCGGCGGGCGCTGAACGCCGTTCCCATACACGAGTTGGTCGCCAGGTGGCGTCGTAGGGGCACAACATGTGTGCCCTGCGCCGTCCCCGGCGCCCCCACCCCCTCGACGCCCCCCTCCACCCGTGCTACACTGGCCCCACACCCAGGAGGTCACCATGGACGACCCCACCGGCCCGCTGCCCGAATCCGCCGAGCTGATCGAGCTCCT
>CAYVLO010000650.1:0-1793 GCA_964452125.1 uncultured Anaerolineaceae bacterium
CTCCAGCCGGGTCGACTCGGGCCGATCGGCCTGGACCTGTGGGACGCGGATGAGAGCAGACCGATTGGTCTGGCCCCAGCTCACATAGGCAGGCGCTTCGTAGCCAGGGACCAGGCGTTTGTAGGAATTGACCAGGGGAGCAAGGACCGCGCTCATCGCCCGGGCGTGGGTCAACTGGCCGGCAATGAACTGACGGGCCATCGTCGACAGGCCGTACTGGCTGTTGCCGTCAGAAAAGGCGTTGGCCCCCGTGTGCACATCCACCAGGCTCTGATGGACGTGCATGCCCGAGCCAGCAATCCCCGTGATCGGTTTGGGCATAAAGGTGGCATGCAGGCCGCGCAAACGGGCCACCTCTTTGAGCGTCGTCTTGAAGGTCACCACGTTGTCGGCGGCCCGCAGGGCATTGGTGTAGCGAAAGTCGATTTCGTGTTGCCCGGTCGCCACTTCGTGATGGCTGGCTTCGACCCGAATGCCAAACGCGCTCAGGGCGCGAATCATCTCGTTGCGCACCATGAGCCCCCGGTCGGTGGAAAGATCAAAGTAGCCACCCCGGTCATGGGGCTCGGGAATCGCCTGCCCGTTGCTATCCCGTCGAAAGAGAAAGAATTCGGGTTCGGGGCCTGTGTTAAAACTCCAGCCCCTTTGTTCCGCCTCTCGCAGGGCCTTTTTGAGGACATATCGGGGATCGCCTTCAAAGGGCTTGCCATCGGGCCGATAGACGTCGCAGATAAAGCGGGCCGTCACCCCGCCATCCCGCTCCCAGGGAATGACGGCGTACGTGTCCAGGTCGGGCACCAGATACATATCACTCTCAGCGATACGGGCAAACCCCTCGACCGAAGAACCGTCGAACCACACGCCGCGGTGGAGCGGCACATCCAGTTCGGCCACCGGGATGACGACACTTTTCACCAGGCCGACAATGTCGGTGAACTGAAGGCTGATGAACTCGATGCCCTCTTCAGCCACCCGGCGCGAAATCTGCTCCTTACTGGTCATTCACTCTCCTCCACACAAAAAAGTAGGGAGCCCGACCTCTCATCAGGCTCCCGCGCGCTTCAATGGACGCATGTGCGTAAACAGTATAACAGAAGATGCAAAACCTGTCAAAAGTTCTCTTTTGGGCCAGGGTTCAGATTGTGGTATACTGTCTCTGGCAGGAATGATCTTGTCTCCTCGTTCCCCGCCGGATAGAATGGGAAACGAGAAACCAAGTCGATGGGTACGGCAAAACTGTAGAGGATCTTCCATAGGGTATCAGTATGTTTATTCGTGTGGGCTGGGCCGAATGCGCCATTATCTCTTTACTGCTATTCATCCTGATCGTCAGCATTGCCATCGGGGTTCGCTCCCGACGGAATGGATAGCCAATCCCATTCTCCCCAAGAGCGCACTGCTGGTCAGTCACTGACCAATAGTCAGTGAACCCCTAGCCGATTTTGCGAAATTCGAAAGCTGTGGTATAATAATCCTTGCGGAGTCAATGGGGGCTCCGGGATGCTAGAGAGGGATCTCGATCGATGGGGGACTGGTTCTTTCGTGAGCAAACTCGGCCCCTTCTTAAAGCGAGCGCCCCGGGCGTTTGGCGTATTTGTGCTGCCCAAGCCGACCGTTTTCGGCCGCTTGGGCGCTTTTTGTCCGCTGTTCCTTGAGACGTGGCAACCATGACAGAAGCGATCACGCCCGATTTGACATTCGTAGAGCAGGTGAGCGACCTGAGCCACCAGAACGTGCGGCGCTGCTTCTATTGCCTGCGCTGCACCGCCGGGTGCCCGGCGGCCTACGCCATG
>CAYVLO010000651.1:0-1792 GCA_964452125.1 uncultured Anaerolineaceae bacterium
AGACGTCATCGAGAATGGCTTGGAGGTTGCCCTGCAGGACGCTGAGGGGGGTGCGCAGTTCGTGGGCCACGTCGGCCACGAGGTTCTGGCGTTGGTGTTCGGCCTGCTCGAGGGCCGAGGCCATCTCGTTAAAGGCGCGGGCCACCTCGCTGACTTCGGCGCTGCCCTCGATCTCGACGCGAGAACAAAAGTCGCGATTGGCAACCCTGCGGGCGGCTATCGCCAGGCGTTGCAACGGTGCGGTGAGGTTGCGGCTGATGGCAAGGCCCAGAATCGTGCCCAGGATGCCCGCCAGCAGGGCGCCGATGGCCAGGAATCCCCGCTGACGGCTGATAAAGGCCTGTTCCAGGGGACCCAGAGCATTGGTCTGCATCGGAATGGCCACCACAAGCTGGCCAATCACCTGGCCGTCGAGTTCAAGATCATAGGCAGCGGCTCGCTCATCTCGGGTAAGGCGTTTGCCTGTACGGTCGTCGTGGCTGTCGTACAGGATGCGCCCGCTGGCATCGGCCAGGACAATCTGAAGCGGGTCGTCACGCGGTTGCTGCGAACCCTCGGGTGGCGCAAGTGGACGCCTGGGCGACAGAGACACGCGAACCTGTTCCAGGGCCCGGTCAATGCCCTGCCAGCTCCCCTGGGCCTGGTAATACTCGATGAGGGCAGTGCTGAGATTCTGGTGGAGGGAGGTGTCGCTGTATGTGAGATAGCGCCGAAAGGCATGTCCCGCGGTCAGGTCGGCCAGAAGGGCCACTGTGGCGACCATCACCAGGACGATGAGGGAAAAGGCCAGGGTCAGTTGGACTCCCAGTCGTTTCATACGCTTTCACTTTGCGACAGGCGATAACCCACTCCAAACACGGTTTGGATCAAGTCTTTGGGTGCGCCTGCTTGGGTTATCTTTTTGCGCAGATTCTTGATGTGGGTATCGACGGTGCGTTCCATGCCTTCGTAGCTGTAGCCCAGGGCGACCTCGATCAATTCCAGGCGGGTGAGGGTATGGCCCGGGTGTTGAGCCAGCGCCTGCAACAGGCTGAACTCGGTGGGGGTCAGGTTGATCGACTCTCCTGCCACGGTGACCAGGTGCTGGTCGAGGTCGACCGTCAAGGCGCCCACATGGAGCACGCGGGCGGGGGCGGCTTCGCCCTGGCTTCGGCGGAGGACGGCCCGAACCCGGGCAACAACCTCGCGCGGATTGAAGGGCTTGGTGACATAATCATCGGCGCCCAATTCCAACCCGATAATTTTGTCCTGATCCTCGACCCGTGCGGTGAGCAGGATGATGGGGGTGGTTTTTAGGCTTTCATCGCTCCGGACCATGCGAATGACCTCCCAGCCATCGCGTTCGGGTAACATCAGATCGAGCAAGACCAGATCTGGGCGCTCGCGACGTATGATGTGTAGCGCCGATTCGCCGTCGTATGCACACAGGGCTTGATACCCGCTCTGCTCGAGGTAGGCGCGCAACAGGCGTACAATCTCGGGATCGTCATCGACGACCAGGATTCGCTTTGCCATGGATTGAATGCTCCTGGCGCCATTATAGCACGAAGCGGGAGAAACTCAAATCGGTCCAATTCTTGGTTGTGTATACAAGTCGGCGGGAATTGGGACTCTGGCTGTTCCACCGATACCAAAAGTTCAACAAGTGCAAGGATTAGCCCTCACCCACGTTCAGGCGAGGCTATCCCGCCTTTTGGGGGGCTCGCAGTGACGCCCGAGCACCTTCGAACAGCCGCACAAAGCGAGCAACGCACCAGATTCGGGGGGTTCCGGGGGCGTTAGGCCCCCGGCC
>CAYVLO010000652.1:0-1781 GCA_964452125.1 uncultured Anaerolineaceae bacterium
GCGCAGGCAGGCCCCATCCCCGATGCGCGTTGTAGGGGCGACGCATGCGTCGCCCCTACCGCAAACCCGCAAACCCGGCGCTTGACCGCCCCCCACGCCTGTGCTATACTCCCACTCACCATGACGAAACACACACGCACACCATCCCCAACCGCCCGCCAACGGCTGGGCCAGCGGGGCGAGGCCCTGGCGGCCGACCACCTGCTCGGCAAGGGCTATCAGATCGTCGCCCGCAACTGGCGCTGCCCCGGCGGCGAGCTGGACCTGATCGCCCGTCAGGGCGACAGCCTGGTCTTCGTCGAGGTGCGAGCCCGGCGCGGGCAGGCCATGGGCTCCCCCGAAGAATCGATCACCGCCGCCAAGCAGGCCCGCCTGATCGCCCTCGCCGACGCCTACCTCCAGGAGCACGAGTGGGCCGGCGCTTGGCGGCTGGACGTCGTCGCCATCGAACTGGACCGCAGCGGCCGGCTGCTCAGGATCGACCACTATGAAAACGCCATCACCGGCTGACGCGGCGACCCGGCCGCCCCTCATCGTCATCGTGGGGCCCACCGCCGTGGGCAAAACGGCCCTGGCAGTCCGACTGGTCGAATCGGTGGGCGGCGAGATCCTCTCGGCCGATTCCCGCCAGATCTACCGCGGCATGGACATCGGCACGGCCAAGGCCACACCCCAGGAGCAAGCCCGCGCCCGCCACCACCTGATCGACCTCATCGATCCCGACGAGGTCCTGGGCCTGGCCCAGTTCCAGGCCCTGGCCTATGCCCTCATCGACCGACTGCATGCCCAGGGCACGACCCCCTTCCTGGTGGGCGGCACCGGCCAGTACGTCCAAGCCGTGGTCGAGGGCTGGCAGGTGCCCCGCGTCGAGCCCGACGAGGCGCTGCGCCGGGAACTGTACGAACAGGCCGAAACGGCTGGCGCCCAGGCCCTCCACGACCGGCTGCGCGCCCTCGATCCGGCCGCCGCCGAGCGCATCGACGCCCGCAACGTGCGCCGGATAGTGCGCGCCCTGGAGGTCTGCCTGCTCACCGGCCAGCCCATCAGCCGGCAACAGACCAAGCAGCCGCCGCCCTACCGGATTCTGCGGCTGGGCCTGAGCCTGCCCCGCTCCCAGTTGTACCAGCGCATCGACCGCCGGGTGGATGCCATGATGGCCGCCGGGCTGGAAGCCGAGGTGCGGGGTCTGGTCGCCCGCGGCTATGGGTTCGATCTCCCGGCCCTATCGGGGGTGGGCTATGGGCAGTTTGCCCCCTATCTGGCGGGCGAGGCGACCCTGGACGACGTGGTGCGCGAGATCAAGCGGGCTACCCGGCGCTTTGTGCGCCAGCAGGGCAACTGGTTTCGTCAAAACGACCCCCTCATCCACTGGCTCGATGCTGCCGACGAACCCTTTGCCCCGGCGTTGGCCCGGGTCGAGTCCTTTCTGGAGGGCGTCTGGCCGCCCGCGTGATCCCACAGCGGGACCCAGCCCTCCAAACTCGATGTCTTTCCAGGTTTCGACCGAGTTGGTTACGGTGCCTGGGTGTGGAGCAGTCATTCCTCTGGAGTGCGTGCCTGGCGCTTTGCGCCAGGACGCTTGCTGCCGCAAAAAAACCCGGCTCTGGGCCTCTTCGTCGCCTTTCTTGTCACTGTCATTTGGGTGCCCCGTGTCGGCCCAGCACCATCATCGGAGCGGGGAGGCCTGACAGAAGTGCAGGCGATACCGGCTTGGCCGCCGGTGATGCGCCTACCCGCGGAATGTGCAGCGGAGGTTGCAAGAATGCAGGATCTTGAGCGCC
>CAYVLO010000653.1:0-1775 GCA_964452125.1 uncultured Anaerolineaceae bacterium
CAGCAAAAGATGATACAAGTGCATGGGCCGATTATAGCACAGCCTGCACCGGATGCAAGTTGCAGCTCCCTCAGCCCAACCAAGTTCCCTAATGACCTGGGCAGGTCAGGGCTGGGCAGCACATCAGCGGTCGCCATGGTCTCGTCACTGGGGAGCTGGTTTTCGACCATCTCCCGTACCCAGGGGGGCAATAGCCCAGCCTAGCAGCCTGTCGGAGAGGGCTGTCATTCTGAGGAGCGGAGGCGGCGAAGCCGCCGGAGCGACGAAGAATCTCGCCATTAGATCGCATTTGACAGCCAACAAGCGAGATTCTTCGGCCCCTTCGGGGCCTCAGAATGACAGAACAGACGGTGTTTTGCCTCGGTGGTTTTCTCTCCGACAGGCTGCTAGCCGCCTTTGAGCACGAGGGGCAAATGGACCCGGTGGTGGATCCACACCGTCGCCCGCCGGGTTCGTTGGCTGCACGGGTGCGCGATGGTGGTCGCAAGGATCCTCTCCCTGCCCGCCGATCCGCCGTCAACAAGCAATTGCCAGGTCACGGTGACGGCCTCTCCCCCTTCCAGGGCAGGGCCCTCCCACGCAATCTGCCGCACCGCAGGCAGATACTCCAAATCTCCCACCGGCGTGTCATAGATCTCAAGCCACGTCAGGCCCGGGGACAGGGGACCGGTGAACCCGACCCAGGGCGCGCCGCCGCCCTGGTTACGCAACCCCAGGGTATAGGTGATCGCCTCGCCGGGCCTTGCCGCCTGAGGCACGACTACCAAAGACGAAGGGGACAGATCGGGCAGCCGCAGGCTCACCGTGCTGGGCAGCGACACAGTCCGGCCCAGCGAGTCGGTAATCACGCCGACGGTGGTCAGGCTTGTCGCCAGGGGATCGCTCGGGCACCCCACAGTGATGCCAAAGGTGACAGTCACCGTAGAGCCGGCATCCACGGCGCCCGTCCAGACGACGGCCTGGCGGATCAGGTCGTAGTCGCAGATCGGCGCCGAGTACTGGAGAGTGTCAGACACAAAGGCGCTGCCTGGCGGAAGAGGCAACACCAGATTGGCGGGATCGGCCTCTTCCAGGCCGGTGTTTCTCACCAGGACTTGGTAGGTCAAAGGATCGCCGAGTTCCACCTGATCGACAGAGGGCATAACCCGAGAGGCGCCCAGATACTCGCTGACCACCGTCAGGGCGGCGGTGTCGGCCAGTTTAAAGGGGGCAGCCACCCCGTCGTCGATCCACGTATCGCCGCGGAGCAGCGTGCCGGGCGCCAGCGTGGGCGAGACCTGGACGCTGTAGGTGATGGCTACCGGCTCCGAGAGAGGAACCTCGCCGCGCCAGGTCACGATCCCATCGGCATAATCGGCCAGCCCGCTGCTGGCCTGCGGCCCATCTAACCACAGGGTCGCCGGGGGAAGGGCCGTGGTGGCCTTTGCATCGCCCGCATCGGCGCTCCCCGTGTTGGTCAGTACAAGGGACAGGTCGACCCGTTCTCCAGGGCGGACATAGGCAGCGGGCAGGCCGTTGGCCCGCTGGAACGACCGGGCCAGATCGGGCACCGATTCGACGGCGAGGCTTGTGCAGCGGCTGAAAGGCTCGGTCAGGCCGTCAAAAAGTCGGTCGCAGGCTTTCAACGTCAACGCATCGGTCAACGGCGCGGTGGCCTGAGCCTCGACCTCGACCGTCAGTCGTTCCCCAGCCGTCAGGGCTCCGGTCCAGGTAATGCAGTCTGTGGTCCACGTCAGTTCGCCTGTGGATGCGCTGGGTGGGGAAAAAAGGGCCAG
>CAYVLO010000654.1:0-1769 GCA_964452125.1 uncultured Anaerolineaceae bacterium
GCGACGCCCGCGAGGAGAGCTTTTACGCCCCCCTGGCCGAGATGCTCCGCGACGTGGCCGCCGCCACCGACCGCCCCCACATCTCGGTCACTACCCAGCCGCGACCCACCGACGCCGGCAACCCCGACCTGCGCCTCTGGAACGGCGTCGACCGGATCGTGGGCTATGTCGAGGTCAAGGCGCCCCACGTCACCAACCTGGACGCCATCGAGGCCACCGAGCAGCTCCAACGCTACCGTGGCACCTTTCCCAACCTGATCCTCACCAACCTGCTCGAGCTCCGCCTCTACCGCGATGGCGCCCTGGTGGACCAGGCCCTCCTGGGCCGCCCCCTGGTGCTGAACCAGATCCGCACCGCGCCCCCGCTAGAGCAGCCCGATCAACTCCTGGCGTTGCTGGATCGCTTCCTGGCCTTTTCCCTGCCGGTGGCCTATAGCGCCGAGGAGCTGGCCCGCGCCCTGGCCGTGCGCACCCGCTTTCTCCGCGATACCGTCGAACAAGAGCTGGCCCACGAGGCCACCCAGGGCGGCGGCCCGCTGACCGGCTTTTTGCAGGCCTTTCGCCAGTTCCTCATCGGCTCGCTCACCCCCCAAGAGTTCGCCGATCTCTATGCCCAGACCATCACCTACGGCCTCTTTGCCGCCCGCACCCGCGCCACCGACGGCTTTACCCGGCGCAGCGCCTACGACAGCATCCCCCGCACCATCGGCATCCTGCGCGACGTCTTTCGCTTCGTCTCGCTGGGCGACCTGCCCGCCCCCCTGGAATGGGTCGTGGATGACATCGCCGAGGTGCTGGCCGTGGCCGACGCCCCCGGCATCCTCCACCACTACTACCACGAGGGCAAGGGCAGCGACCCCATCGTCCACTTTTACGAGACCTTTCTGGCAGCCTATGACCCGGCCGAACGCGAGCGCCGTGGCGTCTACTATACGCCCGAGCCGGTGGTCTCCTACATCGTCCGGTCGCTGCACCGGCTGCTCCAGTCCGAGTTCGGGCTGGCCGATGGCCTGGCCGACCCCAGCGTCACCCTGCTGGACCCCGCCGCCGGCACCATGACCTTTGTGGCCGAGGCCGCCAAGCTGGCCGTGGAGACCTATACCGCCGCCTATGGCCCGGGCGCCCGCGAGGCCTTTATCCGCGAGCAGATCCTACGCCAGTTCTATGCCTTTGAGCTGATGATGGCCCCCTACGCCGTCGGCCACCTCAAGATGTCCTTTCTCCTGGAAGAGCTGGGCCACCGCCTGACGCCCGACGAGCGCATGCCCTTTTACCTCACCAACACCCTCGAGATGGAGGCGCTGGAGGCCAGCCAACTGCCGGGCCTCTCGTCCCTGGCCGAGGAATCCAAGCTGGCCGGCGCCGTCAAGCGCGACACGCCCATCCTGGTCATCCTCGGCAACCCGCCCTATTCCGGGCATTCGACCAACACCGGTGACTGGATCACGGAACTGATCGAAGACTACAAGATGGTCGACGGCCAGCCCCTGGGCGAGCGCAACATCAAGTGGCTCCAGGATGACTATGTCAAGTTCCTGCGCTTTGCCGAGTGGAAGATCGCCCAGGCCGGCCACGGCGTCGTCGGCATGATCACCAACCACGGCTACCTGGATAACCCCACCTTTCGCGGCATGCGCTGGCACCTGCTCCAGACCTATGACGAGATCCGCGTGCTGGACCTGCACGGCAACAGCCTGAAGAAAGAGACTTGCCCCAACGGCTCGCCCGACGAGAACGTCTTCGATATCCAGGCCGGCGTGGCGGTGGTG
>CAYVLO010000655.1:0-1768 GCA_964452125.1 uncultured Anaerolineaceae bacterium
TGACAGCCGAAAAGCGAGATTCTTCGGCCCCTTCGGGGCCTCAGAATGACAAAAAGACGGCGTTTTGCCTCGGTGGTTTTCTCTCCGACAGGCTGCTAGCGATTGAGAATCGAATCGACCACCGCTTGGAACTCGGCCAAGGTGGGCGAGCCCTCCTGCCCGGTACCATTGTTGAACAAGAACACCGGAGCGCCGGGCACCCCATACATGGCAGCCACCACGTTGCCCGCTTCGACTCGCAATCGGGCCCAGTCCGAATCGAGGCACTGGTCAAACTGCGTAGAATCCAGGCCGAGTGCCCGGGCATAGCCCTCGAACAGATCGTCGGGGTTCTCTGCGTTGGCCCAGGCATCCTGCTCTTCAAAGAGCTGATCGTGCATGGCCCAGTATTGGTCCTGCTCACCGGCGCACTCGGCGGCAGCGGCGCCCAGGGCGCTGGCGCTGTCCTCTGCTGCTGACCAAGGGTGCAAGACGTAGAGCATCTGACCCTGATCCACATAGGAGGTCATCAGCTCGGGCAGCACCTCCAGGGCATGTTGTTTGGACTCGCGATTGGCATAGTCGACAAAGGCCACGGTAATGGCCTGGGCCGTCTGCATCACCCCCCGGACATGGAAATCGGCTCCGGTCGGCACAATCTCCGCTGTGGTTCCCCCAGCAGCCACATACTCGATGATGCGCCCCATGGTGTCAATCGGCAATCCGCCGCGGATGGGGAAATCGCCGATAAAGAAATAGGGTGTGGCGTTTACACCCGCCATTTCACCCGCCAGCAGATCCGCCTTGACCTCCGGGGCAGCAGCCCCCGAATCGAGACAATCGCCAAAGGCCTTGGCATCCAGACCCAGGTCTTGGGCATAACGTTTGAACAAGTCCACGGCGTTGGCGCTGGACCATTCCGTTTGAGTGGCAAATAGCTTTTCGTTCATCTCCCAATACTTGCCCTGCTGACCGGCACAGACAGCGGATTCCGATGCTTTTTGGGCATTGGGGTGGATCGAATTCAGTGGAAAGTCACGATAGACGAACCGCACCACTCCCGTATCGACGTAGCGCTTGACCAGCTCGGGAATCACCTCACGGGCGATTGCAGCGCAAGCCGGTCACTGGAAATCAGAGAACTCGGTCACTACGACCGGAGCGTCCTCCTTCCCCATACTTCGATAGCTGTCAGCGGCCACCTCCATCGTCGGCGGCTTTCCGCCCGCCAGGTAATACTCGATTTCTTGTTGGAACCCGGCAAAGGACAGAGCACCCGATAGCATCGCGCCATTGACGTCAAAGGCCGGCGTGCCGGTCACGCCCTTGGCGATCCCTGCTTGATAATCGGTACTGATCCTGTCCACGTGACGGCCCTCGTCTAGGCAGGCGGCAAAAGCGGCCTCGTCCAACTTTATATCTTGGGCCATCGACTCGAACACCTGGCGCGCGCCCGAATTGCCCGACCACTCAGCCTGGCGTTCAAAGAGGACGTCGTGCATCTGCCAGTAGGCCCCCAGCTCCCCTGCGCACTCGGCAGCCTGGGCTGCCAGCTCGGCCTGAGGATGGATGGAGTAAAGCGGAAAATTCCGCACAATGTACCGCACTTTGCCGGTGTCTATGTATGCTTTCTTGATCTGTGGATACGTCTCACGGACGTAGGTGGCGCAGTACGGTCACTGGAAGTCGGTGTACTCGACGATGGTTACCGCAGCATCGGCGGAACCCAAGACGTGCCAGTCGCCCTCCGCGACGAGGGGAATTTCTGGTGACGCGCTCAGTTCTTTGG
>CAYVLO010000656.1:0-1763 GCA_964452125.1 uncultured Anaerolineaceae bacterium
CCTGGCGCCGATCCTGCCGCACACGGCGCAGAGGCTGCACGAGTACCTGGGCTACGACGGGCCGCTCTTTGGCACCCAGCAGGTGGTCGAGTACCAGGAAAAGGCCCGCGCGCATGAGGCATTGACCTACGATCACAGTGGGGCGGTGGGCACCTGGGCGGTGAGCGCGCTGCCAGCGGGCCAGGCGCTGCGGGAGCCGGCGCCGCTCTTCAAGAAGCTGGAGGAGAGCGTGATGGAGGAGGAGTACGCGCGGCTGGAAGGGTAGGCAAAAGCCACGCGCAATAATCCGAGCTTCTGGAGCCGGGACGGATGCAGCCCGGCTCCTTTGATTATCGACAGCCATTGTGGTGACGCTCTGATGGACTTGTTGTGAAGACGTCTATCGGTTATAATAGTGGGTGAAGGCAAGCATAGGTTTTGGGCCTGCTGGAGGAGGTGATTGACATGGTAGTTCGTTCGTGGATGCTGGATCAACTGGTAAAGGTCGAGCGCCATCAGCCTGAGATGGTTGATCGGGCTGTGAAAGAGATGCTGGCGCAACAGAATGATCTGCGCTGGTCCGTGGTGGTCGGCGCCTACCTGGATGGTGAGATCAATCTGGGCAAGGCGGCCGAATTGTTGGGGATGCATCGGCTCGAACTACAGGAGCGGTTTATCGCTCAGAGTATTCCTGTTCGCATTGGTCCAGACACCGTTGAGGAGGCGAGGGCGGAACTTGCTGCCATCGAGTCCTGGAATGCCAAGGCAAAGACAGGAACATCATGACTGTCTTGCTGGACAACACAGTGCTCTCCAACTGTTCGATCATTCGACGCCCGGATCTGATTCGTGCGGCGTTTGTTGAGCAAGTCGGCACCACAGAGCAGGCTTTCCAGGAAATGCTGGATGGAATCACACTTGGCAAGATCCCAGTTTGCGATTGGGATTGGCTTGCTCGTATCGCAATTACACCTGATGAGCGAATGCAGTTCGAGACCTTCCACGAACACCTGGGTGAAGGTGAAGCATCGTGCCTGGCTGTAGCAAAGACGCGGGGATACAAATTGGCCACCGATGATAAAGATGCTCGACGTCTGGCACGACAGCTCGGCATCGCGCTCACAGGCACGCTAGGCATCCTCGCCATCTTGGTCAAGCAGGGCCAGATCGGACTCGACGAAGGCGATCGTTTTCTGCACGAGATGGTTGCTGCAGGCTACCGTTCTCCGCTAATGACGTTGGGGAACATATTGTCCTGATTCTCCATTTGGCCTTTGCTATCCACCGATCTACCCATTCCTGTTCATTGTGATGACCAACCGCGCGGTCACAGCGAAAGGAATTTGTGCCTTGTGACCATGAATACCTCAGCTTCAAGGGCAGCAAGTTCTCCAAGAGCCGCGGCGCCTTTGTCGACGTACCGTACTTTCTGAGCCGCTACGACCCCGACGCACTGCGCTTCTACCTGACGGCCGTCGCCCCCGAGACGCGGGACACCGAGTTTGCCTGGGAGGATTTCGTCGAGCGCAACAACAACGAGCTGGTAGCGACCTGGGGCAACCTGGCCAACCGCATGCTGTCGTTTGCCTACAAGCGCTTTGACGGCCTCGTGCCGGAGCCGGGCGAGTTGGACGACGAGGATCGAACCCTCTTGGACAAGGTCGAGGCCGGATTCGAGACCGTGGGCGAGTTGTACAACGCCTGCAAGTTTCGCGCTGCCCTGGGCGAAGCCATCGGGCTGGCCCGGGAGGCGAACGTCTACCTGGACCGCAAGGCGCCCTGGT
>CAYVLO010000657.1:0-1758 GCA_964452125.1 uncultured Anaerolineaceae bacterium
CCCGGCTACGAAGCGCCGGTCTATGTGAGCTGGGGCCAAACCAATCGATCTGCCCTCATCCGCGTCCCACAGGTCCAGGCCGATCGGCCCGAGTCGACCCGGCTGGAGCTTCGCTGTCCGGATCCGAGCTGCAACCCCTACCTGGCCTTTGCGGTGATGCTGCGGGCGGGATTGGACGGCATCCATCGCGAGCTGGAGCCGCCGCCCATTTCCAATGAGGATCTGTATCATCTGGACGATCGGGGGCGCGAAGCCCGAGGGCTCAGCACGCTGCCCGGCTCGCTGGGCGAAGCATTGACCGAGTTTGCCGCCGATCCTCTCATGCGCGAGACTTTGGGCGATCACATCTTTTCCCGTTTTCTGGAGGCCAAACAGAGCGAGTGGCAGGCCTACTCCATGCAAGTGGGCGACTGGGAATTGGACCGATACCTGCGTATTTATTGATCCTCCGAGACTGACCGGGGTCTTGTCGGGGTTTGGCCTGGCAAGGCCCTTTGCTTTTCGCCCATCCTGATGTATAATGTCCGGGACTGAACCTCCCTTTCTATCAGCGACGTGAGATGGCGGGTAAGGAGAAGTCGACTTGGATCAATGGGCCAAATTGCCGCTTTTTCCTTTGCCCACGGTGCTGTTCCCGGGGATGGTGCTTCCTTTGCACATCTTTGAAGAACGGTACAAACTGATGATCAACCGCTGCGTAAAGCAGGATCGCCCTTTTGGGCTGGTGTTCATCCCAAGTGGCCTTGGAACAGGGGCCATACAGGCCCCCAGCGACGTGGGCACCACGGCCCTGATTGCCCGGGTGGAGCGGTTGGAAGAGGGCCGGATGAACATCGTGGTCGTGGGCGGCGAACGCTTTCGCCTGCGCGAGATTTCTGACCAAGAGCCCTATTTGGAAGGAAACGCCGAACCATGGCCTTTGGTCAGCGCTCTGTCCCGGGAGATCAAACAACAGATAGGCGCCCTGCGCGCCCTTTTTCGCCTGTATCTGAGCCTGTTATCTCAAGCCCAGGGACACAAAATTCAGGTTGAAGAAATTCCCACCAATGCCCGCACCCTGGCGCTGTTGATTGCCATCTCGTTGCAGCTTCCGATGGAGCAGAAACAGCATCTACTGGTTCAGCCTACAATCGCCAGCATGCTCCAGGCAGAGCACCTCATCTTGCGCCGGGAGCAGTTGCTGCTGACCTATATGATACGCACGCAAAGCGAGCAGTGGGAAGGGGGTTCCAGTGGCTATCTGGCCAAAAACTAGGGGGTGGAAACCCACATGACCATCGAAGCAAGTACGGGGGCGCCGGCTCCCTACCCGCAAACCGAGAGAACTCTGACCCGCGACCTGCCAGGTGTTGGGGGGGCGATCAAGGTCCACCCGGAGGATTTCCAGGTGGAGGAGTTGCCCTTGTACCCGCCCATTGGGCAGGGCGAGCATACCTTCTTTGAGATCGAAAAGGTGGGGATTTCGACCTTTCAGGCGGTCAATCGCCTTGCTCGCGCGTTGAACGTATCACCTCAGCGCATCAGTTACGCCGGCCTCAAGGATGCCCAGGCGGTTACGCGCCAGGTTCTTTCGGTCCACGGTGTGCCGCCGGCTGCGGTGCTGGCACTGGAGCTGCCCAACCTCACCGTGCGATGGGCAGAGCGCCATCGCAACAAGCTCAAAATCGGTCATCTGCAGGGCAACCGCTTTGTCGTCCGCATCCGCGAGGTAGAGGAATCGGCCTTGCCCGTCGCTCAACGCATTCTCGACATCCTTGT
>CAYVLO010000658.1:0-1749 GCA_964452125.1 uncultured Anaerolineaceae bacterium
CCAGGTCCACGACGAATCAGGCGTAAAGAACTTGGTCGGTACCCGCCTCTGGTCGTGGGGTAGGCGTTCGGTGCTGCCCAGGGGTGGCAACTGGGCGCGAAGGGCTTTTGTCAATAGCTTCATGGTCTTTTCCTTTCTGTGTGTGGCGGGCGTTCCCGTTCACGAGAACCCCAACCCTTTCTCGCGGAGCGACGCAAAACCCTGGCGGGCGACGATCAGGTGGTCCAAAACCTGGATATCCAGGAGCTTGCCCGCTTCAACGATCTGCTTAGTCACGGTGACGTCCTCGGGGCTGGGGCTCACATCCTGCGAGGGGTGATTGTGCACGACAATGATCGAGGGGCAGTTGCGGCGCACCGCCTCGCGGAACACCTCGGCGATGCGGATCAGGGTCGTGTTCACCGAGCCGACATACAGGGTCGGGATGGCCACCACCCGGTTCTTGGTGTCCAGCAGGATGATGCGCATCTGCTCCTGGTCCAGCAGGCCCATCTCGGCCATCAGCAAGTGGGCGGCATCGGCCGGGGAGCGGATCTGACAGCGGTCCGGCGGCTTCTCAACCGTCAGGCGGCGGCCCAGCTCCAGCGCCGCCCGGATGCGGGCTGCGGCGACGGCGCCGATGCCCGGCTGCTGCTGGAGCTCGGTTGCCGGTGCGCGGGCCACCCCGGCCAGATCGTCAAAGGTCGACAGCAGGGACGCGGCATCGTGGAGCTGGTGGGCGTGGCCCAGCAGGATGGCCAGCAGCTCGGTGGTGCTGAGGGCCGCCGGTCCCAGCTCGTTCAACCGCTGGACGGGGCGCTCGCTTTCGGGCAGCTCGCGCAGGGTGAGGGGGGTGCGCGGGGGCTTTTGGTACGGGGATTCAGCGGGGATGGGCGATGGGTCGTTCCAGAGGAACAGTTGGTCGGCCATGTCAGGCTCCTTTCCGCTTGCCGCCTGGGCCGCCAGCCAGCAGAACGGCAGCGCGAAAGAGGTCGTTCATGCCGGCAAAGGAACGCCTTCGGCCATCGACGATAGCGCGCACGCCGTGGGGTGTGCGCTCTTCGACGACGATATGGGCGACGATGGGCGGGTGGGTGTTTCGATCCATGGGGGTTCTCCTCTCGATTCTAGGGTCGCGGGGGCGAGGCCGCGAGGAACCGCCGCAGCGGCTCCATGCGGACCTGCCAAAAGTGGCGGCAGCCGCCCTGGCTGCATCGCCAGCCGGGACCGGCCCGGCTGTTGAGGCAGGGGTCGCGGATGGTGGGGGCATGGCATACCGGGCATTGCCTGGGTACCGAAAGCCAAGTCTCGGGCCAGGGGGCTTCCTCGCGGCCCACGGGCCGCGTCTGAACGGGGGTGATCGTTCGGGACGTGCTGTTCATGGCTCACTTCTCCTTGTCGTTGGGGTGTGATTGGGGGTCGGCCCCAATCCATGCGCCCCCGGCCGGTAGGCCGAAGGCGCGGCAGGTTGTGGGCAGAGAGAGAGGAGCGGGGAATAGGCCGGAAACTGCGCGTTTGTGGGTCAAACGGGGCTGTGGTATAATGGCGCGAGAGGGAGCCGCTGCCGGATGACTCTCCACCTGGTGGTTGGCAAAGCGAGCGCTCACCCACATTTACGTGTGCCGCGTCGAGGCTCCAGGAGCCTCAGAAAATGCACTCGGTTCACACCATGATTGGGCGAACCACGCCGCCATCAATCCATATTGAGGTTCAACCAATGGCCCGTGAGCATCTGAATACTGCTCTTTTTCGACCTGTTCCGTAGTCTTT
>CAYVLO010000659.1:0-1730 GCA_964452125.1 uncultured Anaerolineaceae bacterium
TCGGGCAGTTCCGGCTGCCGGGCGCGGATCTCCTCGACCCAGGTGGGCGAAATGTGTAGGGGGGGCAAATCGGGCTCGGGAAAGTAGCGATAATCGTCCGATTCCTCTTTGACCCGCTGTTCGACGGTGCGCCCCTGTCGCTCGTCCCAGCCCATGGTCACCTGGCGGACCTCTTTCCCATGGTCCAGGAGCGCGGCCTGGCGTTGGATCTCGAACTCCAGGGCCTGCCGCACGGCTCGGAACGAGTTGAGGTTCTTGACTTCGACTTTGGTCCCGAGTTTCTCAGTGCCCACATGCCGCAGCGAGATGTTGGGCTCGCAACGCATGGCGCCCTTTTCCATGTCGCCTGTGGAGACGCCCAGATGGCGCAAGATGGATCGCAGCTTGATCAGGTACTGGCGCGCCTCTTCGGGGGTTCGGATATCCGGTTCGGTCACGATCTCGAGCAGGGGCAGGCCGGCGCGGTTAAAGTCCACCAGGCTGTGGTCGCCCGCGTGGAACAGCTTGGCGGTCTCTTCTTCCAGATGGACGCGTCGAATACGGATCCGTTTGGCGGGTCCCTGGGGATCTTCTGGATCGTCGATCTCGACAAAGCCGTTGAGGCACAACGGAAGGTCATACATGCTGATCTGATAGGCTTTGGGTAGATCGGGGTAGAAATAGTTTTTGCGGCTAAAGACCGCGGTCTCGGCGATGGAGCAGTGGAGGGCCAAGCCAACCATGATGGCCTGTTCCACGGCCTGGCGGTTGAGCACAGGCAGGACGCCGGGCATGCCCAGGCAGACGGGGCAGGTGTGGGTGTTGGGCTCTGCGCCGAACACCGCCGCGTCGCAGCCGCAGAACACCTTGGATTGCGTCAGTAGCTGGGCGTGTACTTCCATGCCCACGATCGATTCGTACTGTGCCATTCCATTCCTCTTTAGTAAAATTGTTCGATAGGCCATCCACGCTGACGAGCTTTGCGCCGCAGCCTGGGGTCGGGGTTGACGGCGACGGGATGCCCCACCCGTTTCAGCAGGGGCAGGTCGCTGATGCTGTCGGTGTAGAAATGGCTCTGCCCCAGGTCCGCGTCGTGCTCGGCCGCAAAGCGTTCAGCCCAGAGGACTTTGCCCTCGCCGTAGCAGGCCGGGGGCGTGATCTTGCCCGTAAGCTGTCCCCCTCGGTTTTCCAGACGGGTGCAGACATAGTTCCCGGGAATGCCCAAATAGGCCGCCATCGGCCCCACGACATACTGGGTGGAGGCCGACACAATCGCCACCAAGTGCCCCTGGGCCTGGTGCTCTCGGACGCGGTCCTGGCCCCGCTCGGTGACATGGGGCAGCACGTCTTGCTGAAACCACCGATCGCACTGGCTCAGGATGTCCGGTTCGCTTTGCCCCTGGGCTGTGGCTGCCAGCTTGGGAATCAGACTGTCCATCTTGAGCAGGCCAAGCCGGGTGAGCAGGCTCCACCAACTGATCTGCAGCAGTTCTCGGTGGTTCAAGAGGCCAATGCGGTATTGGTAGCGGGCGTAGAGGCTGCCCGAGCTGGTATCGAGCAAGGTTCTATCCAGATCGAATAGGGCTGCGACCTGTGGCATTCAAGACCTCCTCCCTGTGAGCCCGACCCCCATTATACGCGAGAATGGGTTGCCCGGCAAAGATGCACCTTGGGGCGATCCATGTGGGAGCGTGTGCGACTTTCAGTTTTCATGCAGCGATCTGCCAATGGCACAGGAACTCTGGAGTGCG
>CAYVLO010000660.1:0-1729 GCA_964452125.1 uncultured Anaerolineaceae bacterium
CTTCTAGCAATGCCATGTTCCTTCTCCCTTCGCCTCTCATTGTCCCGAGCGGCAGTCTATTGGTCCTTGTTCACAAAGATGGCCACATCAGGGCAACTGATCTCACAGAGCTTGCAGCCGGTGCATTGGTCAAGATCCACCACTTCGGCAATGGTGTATCCCTTTTGATTTCGCTGATCCGACAGCCTCAGCACTGCCCGCGGGCAATAGTGGACACATAGGCCACAGCCCTTGCAGACACGGGTATCGATGTGAATTTTCATGAGCCTATCACTCCCAATCCCCGGATGATGCCCGGGATCTCGCTCGGCCGGTAGGCAATGTGCGCCCCGGCCTCTTGCAGAGCCCGGATTTTGCTGGCCGCCGTCCCTTCCTCGCCTTCGATGATCGCGCCGGCATGCCCCATCTGCGCTCCAGGGGGGGCAGCCCGCCCTACAATGAGGGCCACCACCGGTTTGGCCACGTGGGTTTTGATGTAGGCCGCGGCCTGCTGTTCCATCGTCCCCCCCACTTCTCCCAGCATCACAATGACGCGGGTCTCGGGGTCCTCCTGGAACCTGGCCAAAACGGCCTCTTGCGACAATCCCCAAAAAGGCCCGCCGCCAATGCCCACGATCGTCGACTGGCCAATCCCGGCCTCGGTCAGCGTCTTGCAGGTCTCGTACGACAGCGCGCCGCTCTTGGAAAGGACGCCCACATGCCCGGGCAGCAACACGCGGTTGGGATGCACCCCCAGCTTGCACTTGCCCGGCGACACCAACCCTGGTGTATCGGGGCCGACAACAGTGGCGCCCCGCACCTGCGCGTAGCGGATGATGGTCAACATGTCCTGGTCGGGAACGCCTTCGGTGGTCAACACCAGCAAGCCGATCCCCGCGTCGATGATCTCCAGGGCTGCATCGCGGGCAAACCGGGCGGGAACAAACCCAAAGGCGGCATCGATCTCGTGGGCAGCCGTGGCCTCGGCTACGCTATCGTACACAGGGATACCATGCACCAGTTGACCACCCTTGCCCGGCGTCACCCCAGCGACGATGTTCGTCCCATACTCCTGCATGATCTTGGCCTGGAAAGAGCCTACCGTACCGGTGATGGCCTGAATCAGAACGCGCGTTTTTTCGTCGATCAGAATCGCCATGGCTACCTCCCTCCTGCCAGGTTCACCACTGTCTGAACGGCTGTCGGAAGGTCATCGTAGGTCGCGATCCCGATCTCGTTGAGAATCGCTTCGCCTACCTCTTCCTGGGTGCCCGCCATGCGGATGACCATTGGCACAGGCGACTCGTGTTTCCCCAGGTATTGAACGATCCCCTCGGCCATTTCGTCCATGCGTGTCAAGCCACCGATCAAGGTAATCAGCAACGCCTTGACCTTGGGATTGGCCAGCACCACCTCAATGGACTGGCACATCACATCGGGACTGGCCAAACCGCCCATCTCGCAAAAGTTGGCAGCGCGGCCCCCGGCATCTTGGATCAGGTCCAGAGTCAACATGCCCGTTCCTGCGCCGTCGGCGATCATGCCCACGTCTCCGTCCAAGAGTACGTAGGTAATGTCCCGTTCTTCGGCCAGTTGCTCCGCCTGGGTCCTCACGGTCTGATCCAGCCCTTTCTGCTCCTCCTCCAGGCGAGCGAATAGCTCAGCGTGTCGAAAGGCAGCCTTATCGTCGAGCAACATCTTGCCATCCAGCGCCATCAAACCGTTGGGTGTCTGGGCCAGCGGGTTGACC
>CAYVLO010000661.1:0-1724 GCA_964452125.1 uncultured Anaerolineaceae bacterium
CCCGCGAAAGCGGGCATCCATCTTGCGCCGCACCACGTCTTGGCCGACTTTGCAATAACCCTGCCCCCAGTGCGATGCGGGCTTGTCCGGAGAGTCACCCTGTGTTATACTTGACCTGACCACAAAACAAGTAAGGAGTCTGCCGATGCAATATCGAACCTTTGACAAGCTGGACTGGAAGGCTTCGGCGCTGGGCTTTGGCGCCATGCGCCTGCCGATCCTGGATAGCGACAGTTCCCGGATCGACGAACCATTAGCCACCCGTATGATTCGCACCGCCATCGATCGCGGTGTAAATTATGTCGACACCGCCTATGGCTACCATCAAGAGAACAGCGAACGCTTGGTGGGCCGCGCCCTCAAAGATGGCTACCGTGAGCGGGTCAAGCTGGCGACCAAACTGCCCTGCTGGAAAGTGGAAGAGTGGTCCGATTTCGACCGGTTGCTGAATGAGCAACTGGGCAAGCTACAGACCGACCATATCGACTTTTATCTTCTCCACGGGCTGAACGCCCAGCGCTGGCCCCAGATGCGCGATTTGAATGTGATCGAGTGGGCCCAAGGCGCGCTGGCCGATGGCCGTATCCGCCATCTGGGATTTTCTTTCCACGATCAGTTGGAGGTGTTCAAAGAGATCGTCGATGCCACCGACCTATGGGAGTTCTGCCAGATCCAGTACAACTATATGGACATCGAATATCAGGCCGGAACTGAAGGGCTGCGCTACGCCGCCGGCAAGGGGCTGGGCGTGGTCATCATGGAGCCCATCCGCGGCGGGCAACTGGCCAAAAGTGTGCCGCCCGCCATCCAGGCGCTGTGGGACAGCGCACCCAACCGCCGCAGTCCCGCCGAATGGGCGCTGCAATGGGTATGGAACCAGCCCGAGGTATCGCTCGTCCTCAGCGGCATGAGCACCATGGAACAGGTCGAAGAGAACCTGGTCAGCGCCGACCGCTCGGGCGTGGGGACGCTCACCGAGGCGGAACTGGCCCTCATCGACCGCGTGCGCGAGGTTTATCGCGCCCTGTGTGCCATCCCCTGCACCGGCTGCGAATACTGCCTGCCCTGCCCGCAAGGGGTAGCCATCCCCGATGTGTTTGCCATCTACAACGATTTGGCCATGTTTGAGGATCTGCAGCGGGCCCAAAACTCGTACAACATCTTTATGGATGAAGACAAACGGGCCGACAAGTGTGTGGAATGTGGCGAGTGCCTGTCCAAATGCCCGCAACAGATCGAGATCCCCGACTGGCTCAAAAAGGCCCACGAGGTCTTGAACCAGGAATCGGTAGCCTGAGAAACGTACCGACGGAAAAAGAAATCGCCCACTAAACTGCCGCGCAATTGCGGCGGTTTTTCGTATCTTGTCGGGGTTGTGCGGTGGTTCCCCCCTCGGATCATCTCCCCTGAGCCAAGCTGATGGGTCCCGACCTACGCTCGTGGCCTAGTACGAGAGTCACAGCAGAATGCTCCCCAGCTACTCCCGAAGGGGGATGGCATACCCAAGCAAGTAAGAGTACAATGAGGGTAGGCCACCCTTACCCGAAAGGAGAGCATGAGATGACAAAGAATGTATGGCAACGCTCGATGATCGCCCTGTCGATCGCGCTCATTCTGACCGTCTTTATCGTGCCACAACCGGCGCATGCGTGTACGTGTGTCCACGTGGTGCAACGTGGCGAGACCCTATCCCTCATTGCCGCGCGCTATGGGACGACGGTCTG
>CAYVLO010000662.1:0-1723 GCA_964452125.1 uncultured Anaerolineaceae bacterium
ACTGAACTGGTGGGCTCGGCGTACATGCCCTGGCGGGCTATCTTGAGCTGACCCGCCTTGATGGCCTCCTCGGTCACCGTAATGCAGGTGCCCCCCGACTCGCGGACTGCCTGCAACAACCGTCGTCCTCGCACCGGGGCGGCAATAGCCAGCCCTTCGGCGATGCTCGGTCGGATCGGCTCGACGCCCGGCACAGAGTCCAGACCCGCCTCGTAGGCATCCGCCAGAGGCGCCAACAATTCGGCCTGAACTGCAGCCAACTTGGGCACCCGCTCGACCAACCCGGCAGACTGCAACCGCTTGAACCCCAGCCACACACCCAGCAGGTGAACCCCCTGGCCCACCGGTACCACGTACCAATCAGGCGCTCGGCGACCAAGCTGCTCCCACAACTCCCAGGCCACCGATTGTTGGCCCAGCAAAAAGCCCGGGTGGTAGGCGTGGGATGCCAGCACCACACCCCGCTTGGTCGCTTCCAGGGCCGCCAGCTTGGCGTTCTGCCGGGGCCCAGGAATGGGTCGCACTTCTGCGCCATAGACGGCGATCTGCGCCTGCTTGGAAGGCGAAGCATAGGCCGGCACAAAGATCTCGGCTCGCATGCCGGCCCGGGCCGCATAGGCCGCCACCGACGCGCCAGCATTGCCCGACGAATCGTCGGCCACATGGGTCACCCCTTGGTGGGCCAGGATGTTGATCATCACCTCGGTACCCCGATCCTTGAACGAGCCAGTCGGTGCAAAGTACTCGGGCTTGACCCACACCTCTCGACCGTCCAGCACGACCGACAGGAGGGGGGTACCCCCCGCACGCAGCCGAACCGTCGGCGTCTGCAAGTCCAGGCCGTACAGCTTGCCATAGCGCCACACCGACTGATCCGGTTGGTCGATCAGCGTCGGATCGAAATCGGACCGCTCTTCCGCTTCCCAGGCGCCGCCGCAGGAGCAGCGCCAGCGCTCAGGGGTCAGAGAATCCTGGGCGCCGCATTCGGGACAAAAGACCTTCATACCTCTACGCTCCGTAAAAGGCCGCAAAGGCAGCCATCATGTGATAGTGATCCTGCACACCGCCCAGCTCTCGGATCGAGTGCATGGCCAGGGCCGGGTTGCCCACGTCCAGCGAGCGCATGTCAAGATGGGTAAGGGTCGCCGGACCGATGGTCGAACCACCCTGGGAATCAGAGCGGCCGACAAACTTTTGGACCGGGATGCCGGCATTCAGACACAGTGTCTCAAAGACAGCCGAGGTTTCTGCGTCGGTGGTAAAGTTCAAATTGGCTGCCAGCTTGATCATCGGGCCGCCATTGAGCACCGGTTTGATCATCGGGTCATGCTTGTCGACGGCGTTGGGATGGACCGCATGGCCCATGTCGGCCGACACCAGGAAAGACTGATAGACCGCCTGGAAAAAGGCCTCCCGATCTTTGCCCAGCGCCAGAACGATCCGCTCCAGCAATGTGCTCAGGAAGGGAGAGTCGGCCCCCTGTTTGGTGCGGCTGCCAATCTCTTCGTTGTCGTAGCACACCAGCACGTTGGTGGCCGCAGTCGGTTCGCTTTTGAGAAACGCATGCAGCCCAGCGTGGACCATGGCCAGGTTGTCGAGCCGGGTGCTGGAGATGAACTCGTCGTTCAAGCCAACAGTGCAGCCTCTCTCATAGTCATGTAGGAACAGGTCGAAATCGAGCACACGGTCGGCATCGACCCCCAACTTTTCGGCCAATAGGCCG
>CAYVLO010000663.1:0-1713 GCA_964452125.1 uncultured Anaerolineaceae bacterium
CTCGGGGCGCACCTGGGAGCAGGAAGGCGTCGTGCTCGAAAATGCTACCCTGCGCCGCAACGATCTGTGGCGCCAGATCGCCGTGCCCATGGCCCTGGCCCGCCGGGCCACCCACCTGGCGCCCGACCTGGTGCACGTCTTTAAACCCATCGGCTACAGCGGCCTGACGGGCCTCTACCTGCGGCTGTTCTCTCGCCGCCCGTTGGTGCTGGATACCGACGACTGGGAGGGGGCCGGCGGCTGGATCGAGGCCAACCCCTATCCCGCGGCCTGGAAGCGGTTCTTTGCCTGGCAGGAACGCTGGATGGCCCGCCACGCCGATGCGGTCACCGTAGCCAGCCGGACGCTGCAAACCCAGGTGTGGGGCTTGGGTGTAGACCCGGAGCGGGTGTTGTATGCGCCCAACGGCCCCGACGTCCATGGACGGGACGCGGAGCCTGTTTCGGCCGAGGAGATTCGCCAAATCCGGCAGGACCTCGGGGTGGGCGAGGCGCCCCTGGCCCTATACCTGGGCCACATCCCCCACGGCAGCGACCTGGACCTGGCCCTGGAGGCCTGGGCGCGCATCGGCGACCGGCTGCCCGAGGGGGCGCGCCTGGTCATCGCCGGGGTGGGCGACGGCCTGCCCGCTTTGCAGGCGGCGGCCCGACAGTGGGGCATCGCCGACCGGGTGGGGTTTCCCGGCTGGATCGACCGCGATCGGGCCGCCTTCTATCTATCCGCGGCCGATCTGATCGTCAACCCCTACCGCGACACCTTGATCAACCGGGCCAAGTGCGCCGGCAAGGGGGTCCAGGCCATGGCCCTGGGCAAGGCCGTGCTCACCAGCCGCGTGGGCGAGAACCTGGAGTATATCGAGCACCGGCGTTCGGGGCTGTTGGCCGAGCCGGGCGACGTGGATGACCTGGCCCGCCTGCTGCTGGAAGCCCTCTCGGATCGCACTCTGACGACCACGCTGGGCCTCAACGCCCGGCAGCGCATCTGGGAGCGGTACGATTGGGACGCCCGCATCGGGGCGGTCGAGCAGCTCTATCAATCGGTGCGAGCATGACTCAACAGAGGTCGAGTCCCCTGCTGCCGTTGGAATGCGCGCCTGGCACGTCAGGGATCTTGTGTCGGTTTCGCGGCAGCAAGCTGCCGCACTCCAGAGGCAGGGAACGCTCAAATAACCCATTTGGTGTGTGCGGCACCCTTGTGCTACCATCCTTTCACAGGAACCCCGAGCATCCTGTATGACCAAACCCCTTCGAACCGCCCTTCTCACCTGGCTGCCCCTCGTCGCCTGGATGGGCGTCATCTATTACCTTTCGGCTCAGCCCCACCTGCCCAATCCCCAGACCGGGTTTTGGGGGGAACTGTTGAGCAGCGGCGCCCACGTGGCCGTCTTTGCGGTGTTGGCCTTGCTGTGGGCCCGGGCTCTGGCTGGGTCGCCCCATTGGGCCTGGCTGGTGCTTGGACTGACAATGCTGTACGCCCTGAGCGACGAATTTCACCAATCGTTCGTGCCGGGGCGCCACCCCGATCCCTGGGATCTGGTGTGCGATGGCCTGGGCGCCGGTCTGGGGTTGGCCGCCTGGGTGGCCTGGCAGCGCTGGAAAGACAGACGAGGATAAGAGCGAACGACGGCCTTTCCGTACGGGCGACGCATGCGTCGCCCGTAGCAGCCTGTCGGAGAGAAAACCACCGAGGCAAAACGCCGTCTATTTTGTCATT
>CAYVLO010000664.1:0-1712 GCA_964452125.1 uncultured Anaerolineaceae bacterium
CATCTTTGCCATTGGCCTGCTGCTGTTCTTTATCACCTTGGGGCTGAACATTATCAGCCAGTGGATAGTGCGCCGCTTTCGGGAGGTGTACGAATGAATAAGGCTCGAGGATCCCAGGCAGAGCGCTGCGACGAGTTCTCGCCAAACCTGTCCACCCGCTACCGGTCGGCTCGCTTGTGGCAGGTTGTGTTCCAGGCCTCGACTGTCATTGGCATCCTGGTCCTCGCCGCCGTTCTATGGAACATTCTAGACAGCGCGTTTGGTTTGGTCGCCGTCGTGAACCAGGTCGATCCCGATACACTGGCCGTCGACGGCGTGGCGTTGGAGGATCTGGAGAAGGAGCAGTTGGTGCCGATCCTGCAATCCAACGTATCGGCTGGCCTTTTCCGTCGGCTGGAAAGCGAAAAGCCGTTCGACGAGCGCAGTCGAGACGACGTCTATGACCTGGTGATGGAGCGGGTGGTCCAGCCCAAGGTGATGCAGGCCTGGTCGCTGGCCGATTCCCTTTTTCACCGGTCCAAAGTCCTGTCGGAGGCGGCTGTTGCCTACCCCACGGCCGAGGTCCAGTTTCGATCCTGGCTCCACAGTGATTTTGTCACCTCTCCCCAGTCCAGCGACCCGAGCAAAGCGGGCGTTCGCACGGCCATCCTGGGCTCGTTGTGGACCATTGTCATCACCATTCTCTTTGCCTTTCCCCTGGGAGTTGGGGCGGCCATCTATCTGGAAGAAATCGCCACCGATAGCGCCATCAACCGTCTCATCCGCACCAATATCAACAACCTGGCTGGGGTGCCCTCCATCATCTATGGCATGTTGGGCCTGGCGATTTTTGTGCGCGCCCTGGAGCCGCTGACCAGCGGAACGCTGTTGGGGCTGACCGATCCGACCACGGCCAACGGCCGGACCATCCTATCGGCAGGGCTGACGCTGGGCCTCTTGATCCTACCCCTGATCATCATCAACGGTCAGGAGGCGATCCGCGCCGTACCGGGCACGCTGCGCCAGGCCAGTTATGGTTTGGGAGCTACCCAATGGCAGACCATCTGGCACCACGTGCTGCCCAGCGCGCTGCCCGGCATCCTGACCGGCACGATCCTGGCCATTTCCCGGGCCATCGGTGAGACGGCGCCTTTGGTGGTGGTCGGCGCGTCCACTTTTATCACGGTGGACCCCAACGGCCCGTTTAGCAAGTTCACCACCTTGCCCATTCAGATCTACCAGTGGACCTCGCGCCCTCAGGGTGAGTTCCGCAATATCGCCGCAGCCGCCATCTTGGTCCTGCTGATCTTGCTGTTGGCCCTCAACGCCTCGGCGGTGCTGCTGCGCAATCGAACCCGCAGGAGTGATTAACATGACTCAGCACCCGACGCCAGGCCCGGATTCGACCGGGCTCGGATCCTACGCCATAGAGGCGCGGGAATTGAACGTCTACTATGGCGACTTTCGAGCCGTCAAAGGCATCAACCTCCAAATCCCAAGGCACAAGGTCACGGCCATCATCGGGCCTTCTGGCTGCGGCAAGAGCACCATGCTGCGCGCCTTTAATCGCATGAACGAGCTGGTGCCTACGGCCCGCGCAGAGGGAGCGGTGCTGTTCCAGGGCCAGAACATCTATGCGCCCGACGTCGATGCGGTGACTGTGCGACGGCATATTGGCATGGTGTTCCAAAAGCCGAATCCCTTTCCCAAGAGCATCTATGAAAACGTGGCCT
>CAYVLO010000665.1:0-1700 GCA_964452125.1 uncultured Anaerolineaceae bacterium
CCCGCCGCCCCCCTCTTGCCCCTGCCCCCCCCCCGGGCGGGGGCGTGCATGGGGGCGGCGTGGCCTGGGGGGGGGGGCGGTCAACAGCGCGTCTATGCCCGGCGGGTCGCTGTGTTCAGCCCCGACTTTTCCTCGGGTCAAGTGTTCCTGGAATTGACCGACGCCCAGGTCTCCTCCTATCCTTTTCCCCTGCAAGCGCCTCTGGACCGCACCCTTCTTGCCCACCGGCTGCCCTATCACGATGGATTGTTGCTGCACGCCTGTGCCGTGATCTGCGATGGCCGAGCGCTGGTCTTTGCCGGCGAATCGGGCCGGGGCGAATCGACCCTGGCGAAGCTTTGGGCTGCCTCGGGTCAGGGCCTTGTGCTGGGCGAGGAATCGATCGCCCTGCGCCGGATGGGCAGCGAGATCAGGGCCTATGGTACCCCCTGGCCGGGTGAGTCGGGGTTGGCCTCGCCCCTGGGAGCCCCCGTGGCGGGGCTTTTTTTCCCGCGCCATGGGGCCCGCAACGCGGTCCGGTCGATGGGGCCTGCCGAAGCCATGGCTGAATTTCTACCCCGCTCCTACCTGGCGCCCTACGATCCGGTGGGCGCCAGCCGTGGGCTGGACTTTCTCAATCACCTGATCCAGAAGGTGCCGGTGGCCGAATTGGCCTTTCGGCCGGACACCGACGTGGTGGAATTGCTGGCCAGCGGCAGGTGGGCCGATGGCCTGGCTTGACTGTTCGGTCGATGAGTTCGGACCCCTGGCCCGCGAGCTGCTGAGCCAGGGCCATTGCGTGCGGCTGCGGGTGGCGGGGGGCAGCATGGAGCCTTTGATCCAGAGCGGCGACCAGGTGGAGATCGAGCCCGCGGCGATGGAATCGGTGCGTGTGGGCGACGTGGTTCTGTTTGCCTTGGGAGAGCGGTTGTTCCTGCACCGGGTGGTCGCCCGGCGCGGAGTCGGAGGCGAGGCCCGCCTGCAAGCGCACGGCGACCACAACTTCCGGCCCGAGCCCGAGTTTGGTCCGGAGGAGTTGCTGGGCGTCGCTTTGGCCCTGTATCGGGGCGAGGCGATGCTGGACCTGCGATCGCCGTGGATTCGGTGGATCGGTTGGGCGGTGGCCCGCTCCCGGCTGGTGCGGCGGGTCCTTTTCAAGTTGGTCCGGCATTGGCCGGGGCCTTTCGCATGCTGGCCTTGGCGACGCCATCTGGCCCGAGCCTGATGGGCGCCTATTGCACGAAATCACCGCTGCGCATGGTAGGGGCGAGGCATTCCGGAAACGATTGTGTCCCGACAGAGGGACCGTTCCACGGGCAAACGATGTCCTACCCACAGGTTCCTGGGAATGCCTCGCCCGCCACGGTGGGGTAGCAACCTAGTACAGGGGATGGATGCTGCCTGTGGGTACACAGGTGCCTATGCGCGAGGGTACTCGCGGCGGGGGTGACGGCGGTGGGTAGACCCGCCTTTCGACTTGTCATCCTTACGTTATTGCCCATGGGCGGCCCTACCTCGGTCACCCTCGCGCAAGCGGGGGGCCATGCGGTAGCACAAACCGATGGATGCTGCCTGTGGGTACACAGGTGCCTATGCGCGAGGGTACTCGCGGCGGGCATGACGGCGGTGGGTAGACCCGCCTTTCGACTTGTCATCCTTACGTTATTGCCTAGCAGCCTGTCGGAGAGAAAACCACCGAGGCAAAACACCGTCTGTTCTGT
>CAYVLO010000666.1:0-1683 GCA_964452125.1 uncultured Anaerolineaceae bacterium
ATTGGCCACACCGGTCAGTCGGGAGATAACGAGTTCCTGGTGGTGGAGGGCAATGACCGGGTCGGCGGGTTGGTAGAGTTGGAGCAGTCTTTCGCAGATTTGCTCTTCAGTTATGCAGCTTACCCAGATGATTTCTAGAGGATGAGGATCGACTTGTACCATTCTAGTTGACCTCGGCTGGACACTTGCATTTGTTCGTGTGCCTCGGTCCCCAAACAATTGCCTGGCACGTCTATGTGTGCTTTGCTCTGGAGCAAGAGGGCTTGCCAGAGCTAGCGGATAATGTCATGATTTGATGTGTGGTGGTGCGGCCAACGCCAGGCATTTACAGATCCGCTTTGCCGACTTGGCTATGCTGCGCCTGAGGTACTTGATGAAGCCAGCCCTTTGGCACCCGTCCTGCGTGGCATCGCCGGAAAGGTAGTCCGAGGGGTCAAAGGATAGTTCGTGCTGTAACAAGTTCTGCGTTGGCAGGAATTCAAAAGATTGAAAGAGGGCCGCTCCGAGAGCAGGTGCGGACCCAGATCAGGGACCTTATCCTGACCAACCGTTTGCGCCCGGGCCAGGCTATCGTCATCGACCGACTGGCAGCCGAGCTGGGGGTGAGCCATACCCCGGTCCGCGAGGCCCTGGCTATGCTTCAGCACGATGGGCTGGTTCAGATGCGGCCCTATGGCAATCCCATCGTGGCTGAGGTCACCGAAGCGGATGTGTGCGAGGCCTGGGAGATGCGGATGCTGTTGGAAGGATGGGTGGTCCGCAAGGCGGCCCTCACCCTCGCCGATGAGGATCTCAAAATCGTCGAGGAGGGGCTGGATCTGGCCCGGGCCGATGCCCGGCACTCGCGCTACGACAGTCATTTTCGAGCCGATGCCCTGTTCCACGACACGATCATGCGCTCGACGGAACACAAGCTCTTCAACCGACTGTCGCAAATCGTTTCCGACCAGTCCACCCGCATCCGCTGGTTGGTGGAATCGATTGCTCCGGCTGATGAAGTGTTGACCATCATAAATGAGCACTATGCCATTCTGCGCGCCCTCCAGGCCCGCCAGCCTGAACAGGCCTACGAGCAGCTTGTGGCTCACCTGCGAGCCGGCATGGGCCGGACCCTTTCGGCCCTCAAGGCGATGCACGAAGACGAAAACGAGGAAGAGTAGAGAGCGTCTATGAAACAGAATGCACCGATTGGGATATTTGACTCTGGGCTGGGTGGACTGGCCGTTTTGCGAGAGGTTCGCCGCTTGCTGCCCCACGAGGATGTGGTATTCCTGGGCGACACGGCACGCCAGCCCTATGGCCCCCAGCCTGTGGAGTCTGTTCGACAATATGCCATCGAAAACGCGGCCTATTTGGCCCAGCAAGGGGCCAAGCTGGTCATTATCGCCTGCAACACGGCCAGTGTGGCCGGTCGCGACGCGGCTCAGGCCTGTTTCCCCGACCTCCCGGTCCTGGGCATGATTGGACCCGGGGTGCGGGGCGCCCTGGCCGCCAGCCAGCATGGCCGCATAGGCGTGTGGGGGACCCGGATCACGGTCGATAGCAAAGCCTACGATCAGCGGATCCTGGAACTGGATCCCGACGCTCACGTGCAGGGGGCCGCCTGTCCCGACCTGCTGCGGCTGGCTGAAAAGGGCAAGATCGACGACCGGCCCTTGCTGTTTTCCCTTGCCCGTCGGTATT
>CAYVLO010000667.1:0-1676 GCA_964452125.1 uncultured Anaerolineaceae bacterium
ACAAAATAGACGGCGTTTTGCCTCGGTGGTTTTCTCTCCGACAAGCTGCTAGCGTACCCTCCCAAAAGTCTGGCCTACGACCTGCTGGCCTGCCGGGCTCAGGCAATAGCCCAGCCAGGACTGAACTTCAGCCCCAACGGGCTTGCGGGCAACCAGCCACAACTCTCGCGTCAGGGGATAGGCGCCCTGACGAACCGTCTCGGGCACGGGAAGCTCACCCTCCACCTTCAGCGCCTTGACTGCGGGGGTGACATAGGCCATCGACACATAGCCTATCGCCGACGGATGACTGGCCACATAGTCGACCACCGATTGCGGGGAGGTAAAGAGCAGTGCGCGCGGCGTGACCTCCCTTGCGTCCATGACCAATGCTTCAAATGCGGCCCGCACACCCGCCCCCTCTTCCCGGCTAATGGGCTGCACCGCTCCAAGGACAGCGTTGCCCCCCACTGCCCGCCACTCATACGCCCGCCCAGAGAACAAATCCTGGAGTTGCAACAGCCCCAACCCATCGAGCGAGTTCCTGGGATGCACAATGACCGCGATGCCGTCGCGAGCAACCGCCGTAGCCTGCCAGCCATCCCCCAGGTCATCCGACAGCCACGAAACCATAGCCACGTCCACTTGTCCCGATTGAAGCGCTCTCAGGCCATAAGATGAGCCGTGTCCCGTCACCTCAAAACGCACGTTCTCAACCATTGGTTCGTATCGAGAGGCCAATATCCTCACCAGCTCGACCATGTCCATCGAGCCGTCCACAGTCAGAAACGCCGGAGCTGGTGTGGCCAAAGGCTCGCCGCACGAAACAACCAGCAGAGCCAGCCCGACCCAGGCCATGCGAAGGGTTCGCCTTTCCCAGACGCGCATCGATCCGTGCACCCCGCTATCGCACTATGCTTACAATCAGGCAAAACGCGCCAAACACAGCACAATACACCGCAAAGGGATAGAGCTTGCCCCGCTGCAGGTACCGCAACAATCCAGAGATACAGGCATACCCACTTGCCGCAGCCATCACAAATCCCAGAGCCAGCACAGGCGCGTGGGCCAGAGGCTCTGGAACAGAAAAGAGATCCAACAACTGCAAGGCACCGGCTCCCAAGATGATTGGAGTGGACAATAGAAAGCTAAAGCGCGCCGCCGATGCCCGATCGAGGCCCCGAAGCAATCCCATCGCCATCGTCGAGCCCGATCGCGAGATTCCGGGCGCAATGGCCGCTGCCTGCCCCAATCCAATGAGCAAGGCATCGCCCCATCTCAACTTTTCCACGCCACGATTGCGCGCACTCAACCTTTCGCTGACAATCAGGATGCCTGCGGTGACAAAGAGAAAGAGACTCACCCAAACCGGCTGACTGAACAACGACTCGAACAGGTCTTCCAACAAAAGCCCGATCACCATCGCCGGGATCGTTCCCAGAATCAAAAGCCACATCAGCCGGGCGTTTCGATCTGTCCAATCCCAACGGACCAAACCCTGAACCCAGGCCTTGATCAGCGCCCACCAATCTCGCCAAAAGTAGGCCAACACCGCTACCAACGTGCCCCAATGCACTACCGTATCAAAAACCAATCCTGGGTCTGACCAATTGAGCAACCAGGGCACCAACACCAAGTGCCCCGAACTCGAGACCGGCACAAACTCGGTCACGCCCTGCAAAATACCCAACACAATT
>CAYVLO010000668.1:0-1663 GCA_964452125.1 uncultured Anaerolineaceae bacterium
GGGCCTCGGCAGGCCCCCACAAAGAATCCCACCGACTTGTATACACATCCCAGCCATGCAGTTTCTTTTTTGAGGCGTGTTCACCCTCCGCCCGGCCACAGACGCCGATCTCTCGACAGACCTCCAGCGGGCGAGAGCCAGATGCGAGGTAGGCTGGTTCCGCGGCTAGCTGAGGCGGTGGCAGGCCGCCTTGTGGCCCTCTCCCACGGTGACGAAAGCCGGCTCCTCCTCGTCGCAGATGGGGCCCAGGTGGGCAAAACAGCGGGTGTGAAAGCGGCAGCCACTGGGCGGATCGATGGGACTGGGCACATTTCCCTCCAGAATGATCCGCTCGCGGCGCGAGGCCCTGTCCACCACAGGCACGGCGGCCATGAGCGCCTGCGTGTAGGGATGGGCCGGATGGCCAAAAACCTCCAGCGTTGGCCCCTCTTCCACGATTTTGCCCAGGTACATGATCGCCACCCGGTCGCTGACATAGTGGACCACGCTCAAGTCGTGGGCGATGAACAAGTAGGTCAGGTCAAATTCCTCCTGCAGATCGGCCAGCAGGTTGATTACCTGTGCCTGAATCGACACATCCAGGGCCGAAACGGGCTCATCGCAGACAATAAACTTGGGCCGCATAGCCAAGGCGCGGGCGATGCCGATGCGCTGCCGCTGACCACCGCTGAACTGGTGCGGGTAAGCGTCCATGCGCCGCTCGGGAATGCCCACCCGCTGCAACAACTGGGCCACCTCCGCCTCAAGGGCCAGGGGGTCGCGCATCCCCCGGTTTTTCAACGGCACCGACACAATCTGTCGCACGGTCTTGCGTGGGTTCAGCGATGAGTAGGGGTTCTGAAAGATGATCTGAGTCGTCTGATAAAAGGTGAGGGGATTGGTGATTGGAGCCTCGGGCAGGGCCTCCTCCCCGTCCAGGGGCCAGCCCCGGAACAGCACCTGCCCGGCCGTAGGCTCGTAGAGGCGCGTCAGCACCCGGCCCAGCGTGGTCTTGCCGCAGCCGGATTCGCCGACCAGCCCCAACGTCTCGCCGGGATAGATGTGCAGGTCCACGCCGTCCACCGCCTTGACCCACTGGTCTTTCTGTCGCGCCAGGAGCTTGACCAGCAAGCTGCGGCGGATGTGAAAGTATTTCTTGATCCCTCGCGCTTCAACCAACGGTTGCCCAGGCACTAGACCCTCCCTATCGCTCCCCACTCACCGCAGACCCATGACCTGCACACACCGACAGCCATCCAGCCCAATCAATACAGCAAGCACCGCACCCGCCGCCCGTCCGGCATCCGCCTCAGCGGCACCATGTCTACCGTGGTGCACTGCGCCGTCACCTCGGCACACCGCGGCGCAAACGGGCACCCCCCCGGCAGCGCAGCCAGGTCCGGCACCAGCCCGGGGATGGGCAGGATCTTTTCCTGTCGCGCACCCATTTGCGGCAGGCAGCGTAGCAACCCTCGGGTGTACGGGTGCAGCGGCTCGTTGATCACCCGGTCGATCGGGCCCTGCTCCATCAGTTGCCCGGCGTACATCACCACAATGTTCTCGCAGAATTCGGCCACCAGCCCCAGATTGTGCGTCACCACCACGATGGCTGTGCCGTGCTCACGGTTGATCTTGTCCAGGAGGGCCATGATCTGCGCCTGGATGGTCACGTCCAGCGCCGTCG
>CAYVLO010000669.1:0-1660 GCA_964452125.1 uncultured Anaerolineaceae bacterium
GCAGGATATACTGGCCAATTCCTGCCTGGCTGTAGTAGACCAATCGGGCATCAATTCCAATGCGCATGACGCTTGTGCTCCCCGGATACAAAACAAAGCGCCCCCCATCGATCCGGAAAGCTCCACGTGGTGGGCGCCCCTGTCCCCTTCTCCTAACCTATCATACCACCATCTCCCAGGGGCGTCAAGTTTCTAGTCCATGAAATGCCCTTGGGCTCCGATTCAGAAGAACACCCGTCCTCAGGCCATCCCCTCTGTCAGTTTGACCGATTCGGGTACCTATTGTATAATAGGGTTGGCTCCCACCAGAAGACGAGCCATCCTGCGCCCCATTCTGACTCGTCCTCGCCGTCTGGCGCTGTTTTCGAGGAGGAACCCAGTCCAGATAGGGGAGCATCAGGGAGAAGGAGAGAACTATGGGGTCTCGGAGACGTTCCATCGTCATCCGGAACCGTTACTTTGTGGCAAGTGACTTGGTTCTCATCGCCATCTCGGCGGTGTTGTCTTTTGCCATTCGTTTGGACGTTCCCCTTTTCTGGTCGTATATTCGCTTTTCTTTAATTTTCGCATTTATTTGCACAGTCATCAAATTTCCCCTTTTTTACCTGTTCGGTCTGTATAGTCGATACTGGCGCTACGCCAGCGTCCACGAGATGCTGACCATTGTCGCGGCTAACACGGTCGCCTCTTTTGTGATCGCTGTGCTCACGCTCGGCATCTTTATCCCCACTGGATGGCTGGCTCACTTTCCCCGCTCGGTGTTGGTCATTGATTGGCTGCTGAGCCTTTTCTTTGTAGGCGGCATCCGCTTCTCAGCCCGGTTCATGGGGGAGTTTGGCATGCTGCGGGGACTGAATGGCCGCAGGGCCAGCGCCATGCCCAGGCGGGTGCTCATTGTAGGGGCGGGCGACGCGGGCGCCCGCGTCGCCCGCGAAATGCGCAACAATCCGGGGATCGGCCTCGATCCGGTGGGCTATGTGGATGACAATGAGGCCAAGGTGGGCATGCGCATCCGCGATCTCCCGGTGCTGGGCACGCGGGAATCGATCCCAAGATTGGTCCGAGATCTCAAAATCCACGAGGTGCTGATCGCCATGCCCACAGCGCCGGGCCGCGCCATCCGCGAGATTCGAGAGATCTGCAAGTCGACCCCGGTGGCCTTCAAGACCATCCCGGGCATGTACGAATTGCTGAACGGTCAGATCACAGCCAGTCAGATCCGCGATATCCAGATCGAGGACCTGCTCCGGCGCGACTCGGTGCGCATCAAGGCCAACGACGCCGCCTATGTACACAACCAGACGGTGCTGGTGACGGGGGCGGGTGGGTCCATCGGATCGGAGCTGTGCCGGCAGATAGCCCACAGAAATCCCCGGCACATTATCCTGTTGGGCCATGGCGAGACCAGTATCTATCATATCTACAACGAACTACAGACCCGATTCCCTGGCCTTGCTGTAACCCCGGCCATCGCCGACGTGCGGGACAAGGCTCGGATCCTTCGCATTGTCCAGGAGCACAAGCCGCAGGTGATCATTCATGCCGCGGCCCACAAGCACGTGCCGCTGATGGAACAAAACGTTGAAGAGGCCGTGACCAACAATGTGCTGGGCACCCAGAATGTTCTCGAGGTCGCCGAACAGGCTGGCGTCAAACGCTT
>CAYVLO010000670.1:0-1644 GCA_964452125.1 uncultured Anaerolineaceae bacterium
CCCCCGCGAACGCGGGGGTCCACCGCGGGTCGCCCGCCGAGATGGGCCCTGTGTACGTTCATGGGAGCGCCGCGAGGGCGGTCCAGCACCAACCTGTGATCGGCCACCAATTGTTCCAGCCCGTGCCAAAACGATTCGCCATTCATCCTGCGCGCCATTGTATCACGCCTGCTTATCCGATGCAAAGAATATACATTTTAAAAGCCCGGTGGTATAATTCGCGCCGTGTGAAACGCAGCCCGCGCTGCACGCCAAACCGAGGAACGCCATGTCGACCGAAACCCGAAAACTGCGGATGCCCGGCCTGCAAACCCTGGCGCTGCCGCCCAGCCTTCACCAGATCCTGGCGCTATGGATCCCATTGGCCGCCAGCATGGTCATGATGGTCCTCGAGCCTTCGATCATCAACATCGGGCTGGGCCGCACCCGCTTGCCCGAGCTGGCCCTGGCCGCCTATGGCATTGCCGCCGGACTCGCCCTGCTGGTCGAAGCGCCCATCATGATGTTGATCGACGCCTCGGTGGCCTGGGTCACCGACCGGCAGGTTTTTGCCCTCCTGAGACGCTTTACCCTCATCCTGGGCCTGTTGGTCACCGCTGTGGGCTTGCTGGTTTCGGTGACGCCCCTCTACCCCCTGATCGTCGTCGACTGGATGAACATCCCGGCCGACGTGGCGGCCGAAGCCCGCCCCACGCTGGCCATCCTGTCCTTTTGGCCCCTGCCCATTGCCTGGCGGCGCACCCATCAAGGCGTGCTGATCCGCGCCGGGCAAACGACCATCATCACCATCGCGACGGGCATTCGCCTGGCGGCGTTGGCCGTGGCCATGTACGGCGGGCTGGCGCTGTGGCCCCAGGGGGGTGCGGTGGTGGCCGGGTTGGCCATGGAGGTCAGCGTGGTGGTGGAAGCCCTGGTCATCACCTGGGCCACAGGTCAGGTGCTCCGCTCCGGCCGCCTGCCCGACACGACGCCAGAGGGCGAGTACCCACCCCGGACGATGGGCGCCCTTTGGCGCGCCTACAGCCCGCTGTCTACCTCCTCGATCCTGCGGCAGACCGCCCGGCCGCTGCTCAACGCGGGCATTGCCGCGGCGTTGCTGCCCCGGGCCTCGCTGGCCGCCTGGCCCGTGGCCTGGGGGTTGGCCACTCTGGTGGCGGGCCCGGCCTGGAGCCTGCAACAGCTCACCACGGCCCTGGCCAAGAACGAGGCCTCGTACCGACGCGTGCGCGATTTTGGCCTGGCGCTGAGCGCCTCGTTGAGCGCGATCCTGGCTGTGATAGCCTTTACCCCTCTCTATTCGATGATCATGGGCGGGATCTATAACCTTTCGCCCGAGTTGCAGGAGCTGGCCCGGCCGGCCATCCAGATGTTGGCCTTCCTGCCGCTGGTGATGGGATTGCAGTCGGTGCTGCGCGGCCTGCTGATCCGCGCCGGTTGGACGGCCCCGGTGCGCACCGCCATGTGGATCAACGTCTCGGTTCTGGCGATCACGCTGCTGGTGGGCGCCCTATCGGGGGCCGTCGACGGCGTCACGCTGGCGGCCCTGGCTACCCTGGCAGGGGGGTTCGCCGAGCTGATCTGGCTGGCCTGGCGCGCCCGCTATTGAGCCGGTCCGGCCACGAATTTCACGAATATCGCGAATGG
>CAYVLO010000671.1:0-1639 GCA_964452125.1 uncultured Anaerolineaceae bacterium
TCCGGCGCTGGTCAAAAGATCCCGAGTTCCGTGGGCTGATCGGGGAGATTGAACCGATGAGCGAAGCAGAGGCCGAGGCCTTTTTCCAGCGGGTGCAGACCGAACCCGACCGCCTGTGGTTCATGGTGGTGCGCCGGTCCGATGACCGGCCCATTGGCGAGACTGGGCTCTTGCGTATGTTTCCGGCCTGGCGTACCACCGATCTCAGCCTCATGCTGGGCGAGCGCGATGTCTGGGGGCAGGGCTATGGCACCGAGGCCATTCGGCTGTTGCTGGACTATGCCTTTGGGGTGTTGAACATGCACCGCGTGTCCGTCGGCGTGGTGGGCTTTAACGAGCGGGCGCTGCGCTTTTACGAAAAGGTGGGATTTCTGCGCGAGGGCGTCCAGCGCGATGGGTACTATTATGAGGGTCGGTTCTACGATTTTGTGATGATGAGCATCCTCGAAGACGAGTATCGGGCGTTGCGGTAGGCTTTGCGCTTTCGTCGATTTTGGGGTATCATGAATCAACTCACAAGGTGGGGCCGGCTGATAGTCCCAAAGAAGGCATTGCGTGCTTGAACTGTTTAGCGAACCAAAAGGGATCGCCGTCGTAGGCGCGTCGCGAACGGCCGGCAAGATGGGCCACGATGTGCTGCGAAACATTGTGGACCACGGCTATTCGGGTGCTGTGTACCCGATTAACCCCCATGCGAGCGAAATCCTGGGACTTGTGTGCTATCCCAGCGTGCTGTTGACGCCGGGGCCGGTCGATTTGGCGGTTGTGGTGGTGCCCAGTCGGCTTGTGGCTCAGGCTCTGATCGAGTGCGGCGAAAAGGGCGTTCGCGGGGCGATCATCCTGTCGTCTGGTTTCCGCGAAATGGGGAGCGAGGGCTGGCAGCGCGAGCGCGAAATCGTTTCCATTGCCCGGCGCTATGGCATGCGCCTGATTGGGCCCAACTGTCTGGGCGTGATCGATTTGGTCTCGGGGCTGAATGCCTCTTTTGCGCGGGGCATGCCCCGGTATGGCAGCATTGCCTTCCTATCCCAGTCGGGGGCGCTGTGTACGGCGGTCCTGGACATGGCTTTGGCCGACCAAGTAGGGTTTTCTCGCTTTGTCAGCCTGGGCAACAAGGCCGACGTGGACGAGATTACCTTCATCGATGCCTGGGAAAAGGACCCGCACACCTCGGTCATCATGGCCTATCTGGAGGGCATTGAGGATGGGGTGGGTTTTGTGGAGGTGGCCCGTCGAGTGAGCCGCCAGAAGCCCATCATCGTCATCAAGTCGGGGACGACCAACGCCGGGTCGCGGGCGGTTTCGTCGCACACCGGCACGCTGTCGGGTTCGGAGCGGGCGTACCAGACGGCCTTTCGGCAGTCGGGGGTCATCCGCGCCGATTCGGTGCAGGATCTGTTTGACTATTCGATTGCCTTTGCCCGCCAGCCTCTGTTGCCCAACGATCGGATCGCCATCGTCACCAACGCTGGCGGGCCGGGCATCATGGCGACCGACGCTTGCGAGCGCGCGGGCCTGCAACTCGCCTCGCTGGAACCCAAAACCATTCAGGCTTTGCGGCGCGTGCTGCCCGAGTCGGCCAGCACGCTGAATCCTGTCGACGTACTGGGGGATGGTCTTGCCGAGCAATATGGACAGG
>CAYVLO010000672.1:0-1635 GCA_964452125.1 uncultured Anaerolineaceae bacterium
GCAGGCCGCGCCCTCAAAGCGATCGTAGGGCGGATCGTACCACTCCATGCCGGGATTGGTGAGGAGTTGGAAGGCGTCGGCCTGGGGCGCCGGCGATTGGCTGACCACTTTTCCGGGGATGAGGATCAGTAGCAGGAACAGCAGCGCCGCTGCAAGGCCCAACGCCCAGCCGGATCGGATCATCTCTCGTCGCCTCCCGTGTTGGGGTTAGAAGAGGCCCAGGGGTCCAGTGGTCAATCCCAACGGGCCAGCGTGCGGAGGATGGTTTGGGCCCAAAGATCAGCCCCCCGGCTGTTGAGGTGCAGGCCGTCGTAGGTCAACAGCAGGCGCCGCCGTCGACTGATCTCGTCGGGTGAAGTCTGGCTCAAGCGTCGGCGATCCCGCCAGGTGAACAGCCATTCGCCGGGCAGGTAGCGCGACGGTTTTTCCAGGAGGGCCAGGGTCTCGACAAAGGCCTGCCACACGTCGGCGACCGGCGCGCCGCCGTCCATTGCCGCACGCTGGATGATGCCGTTGAGCCGCGCCAATTGCTGGTTCAGCGGGGACGTGATCTGCTCCCCCAAGGGGCTGCAGGTGCAGACCAGGGGCCGGGCGCCGGCCTGGTGCACCCGGTCGATCAGTGTGCGATAGAGGGCGGCCGCCTGATCGAGATCGCGAGTGGGCGGCGGTTCTCCTCTCAGGCGCCGGGACTGGAGGCCGAGCCACCAGCCCGGGCTCCGGTCCGACAGCCAGGGCAGCCACACATCGTTGACACCCACTGCCAGGATCACCCAATCGGGCCGGTAGCGCTGGATCGGTTCGTCGATGCGCGCCAGCAGGGATCGGATCGTGTCGCCAGAACGACCTGCATTGACAACCTGGGTCCCAGCGCCCCCTTGTTCCACCAGGGCCTGAGCCACCCGATCCACGTAGCTTTCGCCTTGGGCGCCTTCGGTCAGGCTGTCCCCGGCAAAGAGATAGATCCGTTGCGGTGACGAGCCCATCGACACGAATCCGCGCGCCTACTCCTGTCCTCGCCGGGCCAGCAGGGCTCCCAACGAGGCGATCAAGCCGCCAAAGACAAAGCCCCAGAACCAGGCCAAGGGCAAAACTGACAAAGATGGGCGCTCTACATTGCGCAGGGGCTCGGGCTCAGGGCCGGGTGGCCACCCGAGATGGCGCAGAATCAGTTCCAGGGTCGGGGCAATCACCCCTGCCAGCCCGCCGGCCAAAAAGGCATCCTCCGAGCTGAAACCGTAGCGCCGCACGCCCACCCAGCCAATCCGCCCCCACACCAGACCGCTGATCGTCCCGGCGATGCTCTGCACCTGGATAGCGGTCCTCCGGGACCAACGCATCAAGCGGGCTAGCGTGGGCAGGGTCAGGATCCAACTGACAGAGGTCAGGACCGTCGCCCGCGCCACTCGCCAGCGCCGCGCCCATTCCAAGGATGGCTCCTGCACAATCAACTCGGTCATACCCCTCCCTCAAATCGTGCTGCTGAGGCGCGGCCCAGAGTCGCACCTTGTTCTCTGATTCCTGCGGCCCATTGTACCACAATTTTCCGTTCTGGCACAGGCGACGGGCCTGTGATGTCAGGGCGGGTGTATTTCAACTTTCTGGGTGAGTTCGTTACACCCCTTGGGTGGTGAGTGG
>CAYVLO010000673.1:0-1631 GCA_964452125.1 uncultured Anaerolineaceae bacterium
ATACAACCGCCAGTCAAAACCGATGGAGGCGTTGAACTGCCACATGAGCTTGTCTGCTTTCTTCTCAAACCGACCGCCCCACAGAGCCATCCCGATCCCCCTCCTCGCTTTCCCTTCTAATCGCGCTTGAACTTGGCATAGTCGGGGGCAGGGGCCAGCGACTTGCCGTTGGTGTCCATATCGACCAGCGCCTTGACCTTGAGGGGCAGCCCAAACAGGTTGATAAAGCCCTGGGCGTCCGACTGGTCGTACACGTCGTCCTTGCCAAAGGTGGCAAAATCCTCGCGATAGAGGCTATCGGGCGCCTTGCGGCCCACCACATGGCACGCGCCCTTGTACAGCTTGAGCCGCACCGATCCGGTGACGCTCTGTTGGGTGGACTGGACAAAGGCGTCCAGCGCCTGGCGCAAGGGGGTGAACCATTGACCATAGTAGACCAGCTCGGCGTAGCGCTGGGCGACGAGCTGCTTGTAGTGCAGCGTTTCCCGATCCAGGGCCAGGCCCTCCAGTTCCTGATGGGCCGTGTAGAGGAGGGTGCCGCCCGGCGTCTCGTAGATGCCCCGCGACTTCATGCCCACCAGGCGGTTCTCGACCATGTCGCAGCGCCCCACCCCGTGCTTGGCGCCCAGCTTGTTGAGCTGGGTGAGGATCTCGACCGCCGTCCCCGCGGCGCCGTTGACCCCTTTGGGCACGCCCTTTTCAAAGTCGATGGTGACATATTCGGGCGCGTCGGGCGCCAGCTCGGGAGCGACGGTCAGTTGGAAGATGGAGGGGTCGGGTTCCTGCCAGGGGTTTTCCAGCATGCCCCCTTCGTGGCTCATGTGCCAGATGTTGCGGTCGCGGCTGTAGGCCGACTTGTTGCCCGCCTGCAACACGATCCCGTGCGACTGACAATAGGCGATGGCATCCTCCCGAGAGCGGATGTCCCATTCGCGCCAGGGGGCAATGACTTTGAGGTAAGGGTTGAGGGCTTTGAAGGTCAGCTCAAAGCGGACCTGGTCGTTGCCCTTGCCGGTGCAGCCATGGGCGACGGCGTCGGCCCCTTCCTTTTCGGCGATTTCGACCTGGCCTTTGGCGATGATGGGGCGGGCAAAAGAGGTGCCCAGCAGGTATTTGTGCTCGTAAATCGCCCCGGCTTGCATGGTGGGGAATACATAGTCGGTGAGGAACTCTTCCCGCAGATCCTGGACGTACAGCTTGCTGGCCCCGGCTGCCAGGGCGCGCTCTTCCAAGTCCGCCAGTTCGTCATCCTGGCCCACGTTGCCGGTATAGCAGATGACCTCGCAGCCATAGTTCTCTTTGAGCCAGGGGATGATGGTCGACGTATCCAACCCTCCCGAATAAGCCAGCACAACCTTTTTGACGTTTGCCTTCATGGTACGTTTCCTTTCGCAATATTCCGGGTTTATCAGGCGCCCAGGTGAAGCTGGATCTCGTCGACAATCACCGACGCGCCGGGTTTGGTGTGGGGAATCGGCGCGCCGTGCTCGCGCATATTGAGGCAGTAGCAATAGACCGCCTCCTCGATCCGCTCCTTGACCTGACTCATCGACGCCCCCTGAGCCTGGCAAGCCGGCAGGGCAGGCACCCAGGCCTGGTAGCTCCCGTCGGTATGCTGTTCGTACACCACT
>CAYVLO010000674.1:0-1626 GCA_964452125.1 uncultured Anaerolineaceae bacterium
CGGCCCTGGCTTCGACCATGTGGCTGGTGGTCTGCCAGCCCTCGGCCGTGACCTCAAAAACATAGTCGCCTGGCTCTAACAGAACGGTGTACAGCCCATCGTTGTCGGCATCGATGGTCTTGACGACTGCGCCCTTGGTGAATGCGCTGAGTTCCTCCACGCCCTTGACCTGTTCCAGTTCATAGATAGCGATCTGGGCGCCCGGCACCGGCTGGTTGTCGGAACCGGTGATGGCGCCCTCCACGGTGGCGGGTTGATTGCCGCAGGACACCGCTCCCCCAAGCCCCAGCAGCATCGCAATCAGGATATAGAGCGCGACCCGTTTGCCCATGGCCTTCTCCCTTTGCCCTTGCCCAACCTCACTCACCCTCGACGAGCAGAACAAAGCCAATGTCGCCTGCCCGAACGGTGACGGGTTTGACTACCGACCGCTCCCCGATCTGAGCTTTGACCAAATACTCACCGGCGGGAACATAGCCGATGGCAAAGTTCTCGCCCAGTTGATCGTCAGGGTTGATCTCCGCGTTGGCGTAGGTTTGGATCTGCCGCCACCACTTGTTGGGGGCCGAAGCGCGGAAAAAGGTCACCGGCGTTTCAGGCACCGGTTGGCCTTGCGCGTCCAACACCAGCCCGGCGATGGCCCCCTGTCCCGGCTCAGGTTTGAGCCAGAGGACTGGGTTGCGACTCGTGTCGTAGCTGTTCTCGTCCAACCTCACCTCCAGGTGGAGGTGATTGCCAATGGCCACGCCGGTCATGCCCACCAATCCCAGCACGTCGCCGGGTTGCAGGTGTTGCCCCACCTGGACGTGTACCTGCGATAGGTGGCCATACAGGACATAAACCGGCCGCCCCTGCAAACGCTGATCCAGCTCCTGGACCACCAAATTGCCGTAAAAGTCGGGCTTTTTGCCATAGATCGTTTGCAGATCGTCGCCGGCTACGACGACGGCGCCCGCTGCCGCCGCCAGCACCGGAGTGCCGACCTTGTTCACATAGTCCACGCCATGGTGCAGGTGGTAGCGACCGCCGCCTGTGGCTCCATAGGGGAAATAGGTGCCGGGATAGCGGTCGCCCTCGCTCTCGGGGCCGATCGGTTTTTCCAGCCAAAGGTGAGAGGAGGCCGGGGCTGGCGTGGGCGTCGCCACTGTTGGCGGGGGCGAGGGCCGCGGGGTGCGGGTGGGCGTTGGGGTGGCGGTGGGTGTGTGCGTGGGCGTCGGCGTCAAGGTCGGCGTGGGGGTCAGGGTGGGTGTGGGGGTCAGGGTGGCGGTGGGCGTAGGCGTGGCTGTGCCCAGCACCTGCGGTTGGGCCGCCAGGGGCGCCCCACTCAGCGAGAGGACCAAAACCAGACCCAGGACCACCGCCAGGGCGGCGGCGGCGCCGGATCGGGCTGCTGCATCTCTTTCAGACATAGGAGATCGCTGCTTTTCGAGTAGGGTGATCCGATCTGGAGCCTTTAGGGCGCCCAGGAGATCCGCTCATAGTTCCAGGCATAGGCCCCACTGCCATAGCCGCCGCCCAGGTCAAACAGCTTGCGTTGATTGCCGCCATCGGCGTTCATGGCCCAGATGGCCCAGCCACCCTCCCGGTTGGAGACAAAGGCGATCGACTTGCCATCGGGCGACCAGG
>CAYVLO010000675.1:0-1624 GCA_964452125.1 uncultured Anaerolineaceae bacterium
CGCGTGGATTTTGGTGCGTGCGACCGGCGGGAGAGCTAGCGGTGGAGGGGGAGGGTGACGGAAAAGGTGGTGCCTGCGCCGGGTTCGCTCTCGACCCAAATGCGGCCGCCATGGGCGCGGACCAGTTCGCGGGCGATGGTCAACCCCAGGCCGCTGCCCCCGCTGCGTGTCTGGTGGCCGCGCCAGAAGCGGTCAAAGATGAACGGCAGATCGTCGGCGGGGATTCCAGGTCCGCTGTCGGAGACCGAAATCCGAACCTCGCTGTTTTCCACTGTGGCGGAAATGAGCACATGACCGCTTTGCGGGGCGTGGCGTAGAGCATTGGAGATGAGGTTGGCAAACACCTGGCGTACCCGCTGGGCATCGGCGTCCACCGTGGGCAGCGGCTGGGGGATGTCGAGGTTCAGGATCTGTCCCTGGCTCTCGGCCTGCAAATCAAAAGCGTCGATCACGCTGCGCAATAGGTCCTCCAGATTGGTCGGCTGGAGGCTGAGCTGCAATTGTCCGGCTTCGGCCTGGGCCAGGGCGCGGAGATCGTCGACGAGGCGCGTGAGAAGAAGGGCCTCCTCTTGTAGCGAGGCCAGGGCGCCGGGCGTGGGTTCATAGACGCCGTCCAGCAGCGCTTCCAGGTCGCCGCGCATAACGGTCAGTGGTGTGCGCAGTTCGTGGGCGATATCGGCCATCAAATTGCGGCGCAAGGTCTCCTGATGGGCCAGCGAGCGGGCCATCTGATTGAAGGCATGGGCCAGCTCACCGATCTCGTCGCCGCTGCGGGCGGGAACCTGAGGCGCCTGACCGTTGGCCAATTGCTGCGCGGCCAGTGTCAAGGAGCGGAGAGGCGCTGTGAGCTGGCGGGCCAGCAGCAAACCCAGGATGAGGGCTACGGCGCCAGCGATGAGGCCCGCTACCAGGATCGACCGATTGACCTGGCTCAGAAACTGGCTTTCCAGCGATTCGTGGACAGAGGTTATGGAGGGCATCATCGTCGGTAGCAGGAGGATACCAACAGTCTGGCCGTCCACCTGGATTGGGGCTCCCCAGGTCAGATCGGCAGAGCTGAATCGTTCGCCCAGTAGATTGCCTTGCGAATCGGCCAGAACAAGCCCCCGGGGATCGGTCAGCACCAGGCGGTTCATCTCGGGGCTTCTTCCCCGACCTCGGCCCTGTCCTACTCCCATTCCTTGGTTCAGGAGCGTGGCCTGCTCGGTCAGCCAGGCCTGGACGCCGTCCCACCCGCCATGATCGAGGTAATAGTCGGCCAGTTCGGGCGCCAGCGCTTCGGCGCGGGCCTGTCGGCCCTGGCTGATATAGCTCTGGAACTGCTGGGCGGTGGTGCGATTGGCCAGGATGGCCACGACGCCGACGGCGACGACAGCCACCAGAGCAAACGCGACAAGCAGCCGAACCCACAGCGGTCGTGCAAGAGGGCGCGACGGTCGTTGCTCAAGATCCTGGTCAGCTTGGGTGGGTGGATTTGAAGGTTCTGTCACGGTTGGGGCTCGCTAAACTTGTAGCCCACACCATAGACGGTGAGCACATAACGCGGATTTTTGGGATCGGGTTCGAGCTTTTGTCGCAGATTCTTGATGTGGGCATCCACGGTGCGCTCATAGCCCTCGAAAGC
>CAYVLO010000676.1:0-1621 GCA_964452125.1 uncultured Anaerolineaceae bacterium
GCAAAGACGACGTTCAGTCCCAATTCTCGGGCCTGGTGGAACGCGCTGTGGCTCATCTCGCCGGTCAGGTAGGTGTTGATGCCGGCTTCCCAGGCCTGGTCGAGCAGGAAGGCGGCGCCCCCCGAGATGATGCCCACCCGCTGAACGGTCTCGGGGCCAAAGTCCCAGGTTTTGATCGTCGGTTCGCCCAGGGTGGTCTCTACCCTCTTGACAAACTGGGACAGGGTGAGTTCGCCGGGTAGACAGCCCGCAAAGCCGGGCGCCTGGCCTTTATAGTCGCCAAAGGGGGCTACGTCCTCCAGTTGGAGCCAGCGGGCGAGGGTGGCGTTATTGCCCACCTCGGCGTGAAAATCGAGGGGCAAGTGGGCGGCATACAGGGAGAGGTTGCCCTCCAAGAGCCGGGCCAATCGCTGGCGGTGAGCGCCGGTGACCATGAGGGGCTTGCCCCAAAATAGCCCATGGTGCACCACCAACATCTGAGCCTGCGCTGCGCGGGCTGCCTTGAAGGACGCCAGGCTGGCATCTACGGCAAAGGCCAGGCGCTTCACCTCGTCAGCGCCTTCCACTTGCAGGCCATTGTTGGATGAATCCTCGATGGCGTCCACTTGGAGATATTCGTCCAGGTAGGTGACCAGGTCAGTGCGTTTCATGGTTCCTTTCCCCCTCTCTCAGCGATACCCTCAACGGGGCGTAGTATAGCACCATTCGGACAGGGATGCAACCCTTTTGGGCGTCAGGCCGCACACAAAAGGCCCTCCGTTGGGCAGGAGGGCCTTTCATGGGATCGTCTGTGTCTCGGATGCCGCCTTCTCTAGGGGACAGGGATCTCCAGGGTTTCGACGATGGTGGAAAAGACCGAACCACTGGCCGGCACAAAAAAGGCAAGCGCCAGGCACACACAGAGGAAGCAGGCCACAATGAGTATCAAGACCACGATCAGGGCAATCAGCCAGCCGCTGATCTTTTTCTTGGGTTCCGGCGCCGGGTACGGCTCGTGATCAAAGGTCGGGTCGTCAAACGATTCGCTCCTGTTTCCCTCCTTGAGGTGTTACCAGGTGTCCCAGGCGCGGCGGCGCCTGCGCACGAGCCAGATCACGAACGCCAAAAGTACCAACAGACCCAGGATCGGCAGAAGGATGGACAGCACAGCCACAACCAGCGACACCACATCCTCGCCCGCACTGACCACAGGGTTCATCGTCCCGGCTGTAGTAGTGGTGACCACCGGCCGGGCTACGGCCTTGACCGTGTGCATGCTGCCTGCCACCAGCAATCCGGCGATCATGGTCAGGGCCGGATGGGCTTCGCCAATGGCGCCCGATCCGGCGGCAAAGAGGATGGCGCCAGCCATGGGCCGGATCACGGTCTGGATTGTGTCGTTGACCGTGTCCACAGCCGGTATCTTGTCCACAAGGATCTCGATGAGGAGCAGAACGGCCAGCGCCCCGATCACCCAGCCGTTTTCCATCGTGTTCCAGGGCGCTTCCAGGGTGATGAGATCGGTATAGCGGGCCAGCAACGCTACCACCAACAGCGGCAGGTAGGCGTTGAGGCCCGCCGAAGAGGACAAACCAAAGGCTGTGAACAGGTTTAATAAAGCATCCATCGTACGAACACCGGG
>CAYVLO010000677.1:0-1621 GCA_964452125.1 uncultured Anaerolineaceae bacterium
TCCGGTCTGCGCCGCTTTCCAGCGCCCGCGCCTGGCCCAGGCCCATGGTCGTGCGCAGGCCCACCCCGGCATACAGACTGAACCCGGCCAGCAGGTGGATCAGCCCCATCCAGTAGCGGTCGGCATTCTCGCTGATGTAGCGGCAGTGGCCCACCAGGCCCGAATAGGCGCCCCGTTCCCCCTCTTCGCCAAAGGCCACGCGGCGCGTCTGCAGGCGGTAGCTGCTGACCACCAGGCATTCTTCGGCAAAGCGCCGTACCTCAGGGTGCAGCTCGATGGGCGCAAAGGCATTCCACTTGTCCAGCAGCCCGCCAAACACCCATTGGGGCAGCGGCAGCGGCACGGCCCGTTTCTTGCCCGTCACCCGGAAGGCGGTGGGGCTGGCAAAGCGCAGGCCCACCGACCGGGGCAGCTCGCCCGCCAGGGTGAACTGTTGGACCAGCGCCTGGTAGGTCATCTCGGCGGCCCAGGGATGCTGATCGGGCTCGGTGGCGCTGGCGGTCACCCGCCAGGCCGCGCCGCCCAGCCGGACCTGTTCGGGCAGGGCGGGGATCACCTGCTCTTTTACGACCTGGGATAGCGCCGGCGACAGGCTGGTCACGCGCAGCGTGTAGCTCCGTTCGGGCGAGAGGATGGCCTGCGGCGCCCGCTCCCGGCCCAGCTCCCACAGGTTGGATACGGTAAAGGGCCGCAGCCCCTGCCCGCCGTGCAGCTCGGCTGCCAGAGGAGCATCCGCCGCCCCCACCTGCTCCAGGAACCAGGCGTGGGCTGCCCGGCCCAGGTTGGAGGGGACGGGGGTCGCTTCCAGCGGTTGGAGCTTGAGCACCCAGGAAAGCAGCATGGTCAGATTCCTTTCTCACGATGGGAGGATGGCGCCGGACCGCGCCGGCATATCAGGCCTTTCCACGGTGGCATTTTGACCTCCTGTCATGCCTCCGTCAGGACTCTTGCAACTGCTGCGTTACAAAGTCCGCGATCTGCTGGTAGGGGTTGTTGCGCAGATTCACGTCAAGCATGCCCAGTATCTCTTCCAGACCCTCGATCGGCGTCCGCTGCCTCCCATCTTTGCGTTTCCCCTTATATGCCTCCCGAAGCAGCTCCTCGGACACGCCCTGAAAGTCATGACCGATGATGGTCCGGTGGCGCAATTCAACCAGGTCATCCAGCCCGTTGATTCTGTCCAGAGCCGCTGCGATTCGGTCGCGATCGGGCTCGGACAGCATGGGGTTGCCCGTTGCGTCCACGCCGCGCTTTGGATCTGTGGCATACTTCATGAGCGTCTGATACGCGGGACGGGCGATCCGGGTCCAATCTAGGCGCTTTCCTTTGAAGGTCCGCTTTTCGAGATAATTCAACAAGGAGGAATTGGCGCGGATGCCCCTGGCCATCAATCCCTTTGCGGCCAATCCAGACGTCACTCTGCCGGACTCCGTCGATCTGACCGACCATATGCCGCCCGCGGGGGACCAGGGCCGGCTGGCGTCCTGTACGGCCTGGGCGGTTGCGTACGCCGGGGCGACGTACACCGCCGGTCGGCAGTACGGCTGGGACGTGACCCACCCGGCCAACCAGGCCAGTCCGGGGTTCCTGTACGGCAAATCGCTGGAGGCCGACGGAACCG
>CAYVLO010000678.1:0-1615 GCA_964452125.1 uncultured Anaerolineaceae bacterium
GTGCGACCCAACGCTGCCCGGGTCAACCGCGGCTCGGCCCCTGCCCGGTCCACGGCGACATCGATGTCGATAACGCCGGAGGGGTGCCCAATGCGCACCCGGCCTCCGGCCCGCTGCTCGACCGGAATCGCCTCGTGGACCAGGGTGCCGGGGATTTGGGCCGCCGCGCCGGTGCAGACCGTGCCGGTGACGGCGTAGGCCTTGTGCATCTTGAGCATGAACAGCAGGCGGGCCACCAGGTCCACTTGCCCGGCGCCAACCGCCTGGCCCGAGCCCGCCGCCACGTAGGGCGCCGGCGGACTGACCAGCACAAAGAAGGGTAGATAGGGGCTGCGCTCGGCGGCCTCCTGCCAGCGGTCGACGATGCCCACCGCTGCCGCCGCCGCGCCGCGGATGCGCTCGATGCGCTCGTTCAGGTCGCGGTCGGCGTCGATCTCGGCCGCACTCTCGACGCCCGCCAATCCCAGATCCCGGGCGCGGACAAACACACAGGGCGTCCCGGCATCCACCAGCGACAGCTCGATGGGGCCCACGCCCGGCGCCTCCAGCCGATCCAGCGGGCGGCCCGTGGGCAACAGCGTGCCCGTCACAGCGCCTGCCGTGTCGGAAAAATCGAGGGCAATGCGGGCGCCCGTGCCGGGCACGCCATCGATGGCATACTCCCCCTCGACCGCGGCCTTGCCGTGGCGCACCGGCACCTGGGCCACCAGCACGCAGCGGGTGTTGGTCTGGTGGATGCGCACTGTAGTCACCGGTTCGACGGCATCGACCAGTCCCTCATCGATGGCGTAGGGTCCCACAGCCGAAGAGATGTTGCCGCAGTTGCCAGCATAATCGACAAAAGGCTGGCCGATGCTCACCTGGGCAAAGGTGTAATCCACGTCGGCGTCGGGCCGGGTGGGCGGACCAATGATGGCCAACTTGCTGGTCAAGGGATCGGCGCCGCCCAGGCCGTCGATCTGGCGGGCGTCGGGACTGCCGTACAGGCGCAGGATGACCCGGTCCCGCAAACCGGGGTCGGCGGGCAGGTCGCCGCGCCGGAGAAACAGCCCGCGGCTCGTGCCGCCGCGCATGATGACCGTTCGAATCCGTCGCTGCTCTTCACCAAACATCCTGTTGCCTCCTATCGCGCTCCAGCTGGATCGCAGAACCCGACCGCCCTCATTATAGCGGAAAACCACACAGCAGACAAACCACCGCGGCGGACCCCAGGGCACGGTGTCCTTGGGTGCCTTTCAGCTTTCTGGGTGAGTTCGTCTAACCCCTCAGGTGTCGACCAACCATTCCTTTGGAGTGCGGCAGCTTGCTGCCGCAAGAATCCGCGCAAGCAAGCGTCCTGGCGCTTCGCGCCAGGCGCGAAATCCAAAAAGCCACGGCATCCGTCGTTGAACTTTTGCGTAACCCTCGAGGTAGTGTCAAACAAGCCTTGGGCGTTGAGGAGTCCTGATTCGTGTTATGCTATCCAGAAATCTCAAAAACACCCAGGGCGCAGGCACGCAAAACGCCCGGCACGCAATGTACCGGGCGTTGGAACTTGCGCGGGTTCGGTCCGAGGACCGAGGCCCATCCAAGCGTTAGCGACCTATTCGCAGGGAACCGGGTAGGCCACGTCCAG
>CAYVLO010000679.1:0-1605 GCA_964452125.1 uncultured Anaerolineaceae bacterium
CTGGGCGTGGGCCGGCGAACCTGCCTTTGGGCTGGCGATGTCAGCCTCGATCACTTGTTTGAAGGCTGGGCGCTCCAGGCGGCTGGTCAGGTCTTCCACGATGGCTGGCACCGCCAGGCTGACATGGTGAGGGTGGATCAACCAGGCATCGGCCGGGCGCTGTTCCCACAACTGGCGCACGACCAACGCCAACAAGCGCAGCGCCCCACGCGTCTTTTGAAAGTTGGGGATGGTCGAAACCTTGCGGTTGAGAGTGTTGAGCAATTCCGGGTGGAAAGGATAGTCGTCGGCGATTTCCTGGGCATATTCTGCCCGCAGCGCCCGCTGGGGGAGAGCGACATTCTGTTCGGACCAGGGACGATAGGCATCGGCATAAAAACGAACAGCCTCTCTGGCGACGGCCTCATCGATATGACTGAAAAGGCGGTGACGGACAATGGCCGCAATCTCGGTCTCGCCGGTGGGTGTGATGACCCGCTCCTGCCGGGCCGAGATGCGCCGGGCTTCCGCAAGTTGCTCCCGCAATTGTGCTGTCTCTTTGGCAAATGCGTCGCCCGCATCGGCCAGGGTCAACACGACGACAATGTCGGCGCGGCTGGCCGCAAACTCGAGCAACGACATCAGGAAAGCCACGGTCTGTTCGCCCAGGTCCGATTTGCCGGTGGCCGTGGGGACCGTCTGGGCCACGCGCATGTGTCGGGCAATCTCGTCCAGCATCATCAGCGTGGGCTGATTTCCGATCAGCTCTTTGAATAGTCCGGTCCCGGGTGCGGCGCGGTGCCGATCGCTTTCCTCGGCTAGCATGTAGCCGCTTGCTCCGGCCAATTGATAGGCCATCTCTCCCCACAACGTGTAGGTGCGGATGTCGTCCTCTGGGTGGTAGAGGCCGGTGGTGGGGTCTAGATCAGATCCGACGACGCCGGCCACTCGCACCTGCCCTGGCTGTGGCAAGAGGGCGGGGTCTACTACGCCACGCACCATGTCCGCCGAGACATGTCCATTGGCAGCATGGTATAGGGCAATCAGGCTGTGGGTCTTGCCGCCTCCAAAGGCGGTCTCCAGGCGGATGATGGCATTGTTGGTTGGGTTCGTGCCCGTCAGTCGGCCCAGTGCCTCGTCGAGGAGAAGTTTCAGCCCGTCGGTGGGGTAGGTATTCTCGAAAAAGGTGGCCGGATCCTGGTACACGCGATCCGCCTCGCCGTCCATGACGTCCTTGAGGCGTGCAGCAAAGATCTCCTCGCGCAATTCGCCTTTCAGGACCTCTGGCCGTGGGTTGCAGCTATCAAAGATCGTCTTCATCGTTATTCCTCTATGGGTGCGTCCGCCGTTGGAGTCTTATGTTCGTAGCTGTAGTGTGTGAACGAAATCGAACCTACTCAACTACATTATAGCCGCATTCCCCTCAGATGACAAGTGAATCGGGTGATAATCATAGGCCATTGTCCAGTCCTATCCTGCTTGGGCCGGCCCCACAATCAACGCGCAGTCAGGGACACTTGCCATTCCTCTCTATCGAGCGTGAGTTTGAGCGAGTATAATTGGCCCCAAAAACTGGACCACGTGCTAAAGTGGAGGACTTGATATATAATGTTCGAGCACGTGGAG
>CAYVLO010000680.1:0-1601 GCA_964452125.1 uncultured Anaerolineaceae bacterium
AGTTCGAGCGATTCGCCAGCCGATCGGGACCCACCGAAGGCATCATCGAACGCCCATCGGATGGCAAAATCCCCGAGCGCATCGCATGGCTCCAGTGCGTGGGTTCTCGCGACAAAGAGCATCCCTACTGCTCTTCCATCTGCTGTATGTATGCCACCAAAGAGGCTGTGCTCGCCAAGCAGCGACTGCCCGGCGCGAGTTGCGAAGTCTTTATCATGGATGAGCGAGCCTTTAGCAAAGAGTACACGGCCTACTTTGAGCAGTCCAAGGATCTGTGGGGGGTTGACTATACCCGCTGCCGCATCTCTGAAATCAAAGAGGATCCCAAAACCCATGACCTGATCCTCCACTTTCAAGATGAGCAGGGAACGCTTCACCACAAGACATTCGACATGGTCGTCCTGTCGGTGGGCAGCGAGCCGCCTCCCAAGACGGTGGCCTTGGCCGAGGATATGAAAATCGAGCTCAATGAGTACGGCTTTTGCAAAACCGACAAATTTGAGCCAGTGGATACCAGCCGGCCCGGCGTTTTTGTGGCGGGCGCCTTTTCCACTCCCAAGGAGATTGCCGAGACGATCATGGATGCCAGCGGCGCTGCTGCTCGCTGCATGGCTCTGCTACGGGGAAAATCGGGCACCGAGATTTCCAAACCCTCCTATCCGCCTGAGCGCGATGTCGCCGCCGAGCCGGTCCGCATCGGCGTGTTTGCCTGTCTGTGCCATCCTACCATCGATGAGGTCGTGGACGTCGATCGCGTCCTCCACCAAATGGCCAATCTATCGGGGGTGGTACACACCGAAGCGCTGGCATACGGCTGCCTGCCCGGCGGCCCCGAGGCCATCCGACAGGCCATTCGCCAGCACAATCTCAACCGCGTCGTCATTGGAGCTTGCACGCCCCGCACCCACCTGGCCCTTTTTCAGGATACCATCCGGCGCGAGGGCCTGAACGCTCAACTCCTCGAATTCGTCAGCCTGCGCGACAACTGCGCCTGGGTACACGCCAATGATCCCGCCGGCGCCACGCGCAAGGCCATCGAGGAAATGCGAATCGCCATCGCCCGCGCTCGCCACCTGGAGGCCTTTAACCGCGAAAGCCGTTCCTTTGAACGTTCCGCCCTGGTCATCGGGGGCGGCCTGTCCGGCATGACCGCCGCCTTGGCCATTGCCGACGAAGGCTATGACGTTTGCCTGGTGGAAAAGGCAGACCAGCTTGGCGGCAACCTCCGCCACCTCTACAGCACCGCCGATGGCCCCAATCCTCAGCGCCTTTTGGCTTCGCTGATCAAGCGCATACACAGCCACGAACGGATCAGCCTCCACTATAATACCGAAGTCATCGGCTTTGAGGGGCACGTGGGAAATTTCCGGGCCCGGCTCAGTTACGCCGGCGATGGCGAGCCACCCCGCTGTTGGGAAGTCGAGCATGGCGTGGTCGTCGTCACCACCGGGGGCGTGGAATACAAAGGCCCCAGCTACCTCTATGGTCAAGATCCTCGCGTGCGCACCCAACTTGAACTTGAAAAGACCCTGTCCGAAAATATCGATGCCGCTCGCGACTTGCACCAGGTCGTCATGATCCAGTGCGTGAGCCCAGCCGAT
>CAYVLO010000681.1:0-1593 GCA_964452125.1 uncultured Anaerolineaceae bacterium
GGCTCACCCTTTTCTATATGGACTCGACCATGTGGGCATTTTGCTTTCGGGCAAAAGGGAAAGGGAAGGGGTAGCGTCCATTGATGTTTGAGAACGATCGCAGACCGATTTCCTGGCTCGGCCGTGCTTTGCAGCCAGCAGCCGATTCGCACCACCGAATCCACAACTCCCACCTTCTGCTCGCCGGGCGGGCGAGGTGGGCCATTGTACCAGAGAATTGCCCGCCAGGCAAAACAGGCTGCCCTCACGGGCCCTGATCGATGGGCTCGATGATCAGGGTCTCTTTTACGGGATTGCCCGTATGGGCCAACCCTCCCGAATCTGATGGATCAGGAAGGGAAGGGTCGTCGCGGTTCCCGCCAGAACTCCCAGAACCAGTGACTTAACCTGTACCTGCCGCCGAAGAAGGAGCAACCACAACAGGAGCGCAGGTGCCAGAGTGCTGGCCGAAGGGTGTACTTACCAAAACCGCATAGGCAACCAGCGCCCAGGTCAGGTGCCGGTGACGCCCTTCGATCTTTGTAACACAGGAGCATCGACCTGGCAAGGTTTCCGCGCCGGTTGGCGCGAAAGGGCGTGCCGAGGATGCCCCCGTGGTTGAGGCCAGCTAGTCTTCGCGGGAAGGATAGATCGTCCACCCTCGACCGTGGCGTTCCAATGTGGCCAGCGACACCAGATCGCGCCCGTCCTCGGTGTGGAGCCGGGTGGAGGGGTCAACCAACGGCCCGCCCACCCCCGTGAACAGCTCGAATTGGTCAGGTGCATCAAAGGGCAGCGTTTCGACTATGTACGTATGGCCTGGCTCCCAACTCGAGGTGGGCATCCACAGCAGACTCACTGGCAGGTGGCTATCCGGCGTGGCGATCAACTTGCCCTCTGGGCCGATAGCCAGGAGGGCAGGCTGGATATTGACGGCAGGTGATCCCAACACTTGCCAGTGCAAGCGCACTTGAGGCCGGCCCCAATAATCCCACGTGAGATCGTAGCCAATCATCTTCCACCCCCAATCAAAGACGATTTGGGTGGGGTGTTGAGGCGGGCGCACTGCTCGCGCAAAATCGTCATAGAATCCGTCTGGGATGGTGGCATTGGGCGCGGCGCTGGACAAGAGCAGCAGGCCGTCCTGTCCGGAATGAATTCCCCAGCCCTCGTCCAACAGAGTGTGGACGAGGTTGTACAGTCGGGTCGGGTGGCGGCTGCGATCGCCGGCGATGTCAAGGAGGATCCAGTCGCAGTGGGCGCGGTTGGGAAGGACGCGCAACCAGGCGCGATTGCTGACATGGGGCGCGAGGTTTGGGCTAGCGCATACCGGTGCATCCGGGGGTAACTCGGCCAAGATGGCCGGCAAAGCCGACGCGACCGCTTGTGGTGGGCGAAAGCCAGGAACCAGGGGCGAACGACCCTGAACCAGGTGGATGGCCAAGCCGGCGAGCAGCAGCAGAACGAGGGCTACGCCCTGCCAGCGCAAGCGAAAGCGGCGTAACCCCATGGCGGTGGCAGCCAGTAGTTGCGGGGCGATCAGGACGCTGTAGTAGCTGTCCAGCGAGACGGGCAGGGTAAAGTTGGACAACAGGTTGGTGACCAACATCGGCA
>CAYVLO010000682.1:0-1585 GCA_964452125.1 uncultured Anaerolineaceae bacterium
ATTTTCGAAATCTCGGAGGTCTTGGGAATGCCCCTACGGGCGGGTCGCTTCCTCTCGAACACCCGCCGGGTCTGGGTTGTGCAAAAGGCCAAGGCCTCCGAGGTCCCGCGACCTCGGAGGTCTTTTTACTAGGTGTAGAACTCGGGCGCCTGCTTTATATTGGCCCAAGCCACCGGATCGTGGCCCGTGACGATGCGCACGCCGTGAGCGCGGCGCAGGTAGCGCATCTTTTTGATCGACACGACCGCGTCGTGGGGGCTCCAGACGAGACCGGGCAAGTTGTCCTGGTCGATAATCTCGGTGGTATAGACGCTGTCGCCGGTCAGCAGGGTCGGGCCCCAATCGTCGAGCCGCACCAGCAGCGACTGATGGCCGGGGGTGTGGCCCGGGGTAAAGACGATCTGGAGCTTGCCGTCGCCCATCACATCGTAAAAGTCCTCGTCCATGCCCTCTAGCAGCTCCCAGTTGAGGTAGGGCTTGTCAAAGTCGGCGCGGATGTAGGCCGCCTTCTGATAAAAGTCGGCCGTGTAGGCCCACTCCAATTCACGGCGCTGGACATAGTATCGGGCGTTGGGGAACTCGCCGGTGCCACCGGCATGGTCCAAGTGCAGGTGGGAGAAGATGACATGGGTGATCTCTTCGGGCTTGACGCCGATCCGGGCCAGTTGGTTGACGACATACTGATCCTCGGTCATGACCGGATCGTAAGCCGCGACCAGACCCGGTCCCCAGTGCTTGATCTTGTCCTGGGCCACTGGCAGGCCGTTGCCGGTATCGAACATAATCTTGGCGTCTCCGTGCTCAATCATGAAGAACGGCACCGGCACCGTAAAGGGCTCCTTCAGCCCCACGCCCGCGACAAAGAGGTGCTTCTGACTCACCAGGGTTCCGCACTCGAATGCATACAGCTTCATCGGTCACTCTCCTTTTCTGTGTTCTTGATCCTGCCCTTGGTCAACACTCCTACTACCAGGCGCCGGGTAGGCCGCCACAGGGCGCCTACCACAGCACCATCGAGTCCTCAAAGATCTCGGTCAGGTCCGCCTTGCTCACCGGGCGGGGGCTGCCCACCAGCAGCCGCTGCTGCTTCCAGCCACCCTCCACCAGGCCGGGGATGTCGGCTTCGGTGTAGCCCAACGCCGACAGGCCATTGGGGACGCCGATATCCCTCATCAGCTCAATGATGGCATCGGGCAGCAGATAGGCCGCCTCCAGGTCCGACAGGCCATCGATGTTGGCCCCCAGCAGCTCGGCGATGTGCGCGTGCTTGGCGGGGTTCGAAGGCGCGGTAAAGCGAAAGGCGGCGGGTGCGGTCAGGATGGTCGACATGCCATGGGGCACCATCGGCTCATCGACGCCATAGCCCTCGGGCGTCCAATCGCGGATCATACCGGCGATGGGATAACCCAGCGCGTGGGGGATGTGCACACCCGCGTTGCCAAAGCCGATACCGGCAAAGGTCGAGCCCATGGCCATGTAGGTGCGGGCCTCGATATCGTTGGGGTTGTAGCAGGCCCGGCGCAGATACTTGCCCACCCACTCGATGGCCTTTTCGCTCCACAGGTCGGCGATGGGGTTGGAGCCG
>CAYVLO010000683.1:0-1580 GCA_964452125.1 uncultured Anaerolineaceae bacterium
CCCTCCTCGTCATTCTATTCGGCCAAGGGCTGATCAAACAATTCGGCCGCTAACATTCGCCATGCTGCTCGCCTTTCTGCACAATGTCTCTCATTCCCGCAATTCTCCTGGTGCTTGTGCTGGCTGTGTGGGCATGGCCACTGCCGCCTGTCGCGAGACAATCTGCTCGACGACCTGCAAGAGGTCTGCCGGATCGTCAACGATCTGTCCCGCCGGGAGCAAGCCTGTTTGATGCAGACTCTCACGGGTGAAGGGCGTGCTCACGGCGACGACGTGCATCCCGGCAGCCAGGGCGGCCTTTACTCCACTGGGTGAATCTTCGATCACCAGGCATTCGCGCGCCGCAACGTCCAACTCCCGGGCGATCAAGTGATAGATCTCGGGGTCCGGCTTGCCGCGCTCCACGTCATCGCGGGTGGCGACAAAGTCAAACGCATCTCCGAGATCGAGAATTTCCAGCACACGTCGCACCTGTGAGTAGCGGGACATGGTGGCCAGGCCCACTTTGCACCCCGTCCGCCGGGCCGTCTGGAGCAGGGCCACGTTGTGTGGCCACTGGTGGTCGCGCAGCACCTGCGGATCGGCCAGCATCGCATCGTAGTAGCGCATGCGCACCTGGACAAACGCCTGCCAGGGGGTGTCCACGCCGAACTCGGCCATGCGCGCCCGGGCTGCCTCTTCCAGCCCAAAGCGTTCGATTAGAGCCTGGGCCACTTCGCGACGCGAGAGACCGACCACCTCCTTGAACGCGGCCATCGCCTCAGTCTCCGTCAGGGTGAAGGGACAGAGTTCGATGGCTGCGCGGGCGTAGGACAGCGCCTTGAGGCGCTCCGTCTGGACCAGCGTGCCATCCAGATCAAAGATCATGGCCTTGATCACAGGATCACCTCCCCCAGCATCACCGTGGCCACCAGCACAAAGAGGCTGGCCAATCCACGTTCCAGCATCTTCTGTGGAACGTGACTCGCAAACCTGGATCCGAGCCGCGTCAAAGGGTTATTTCCGGCGGCAAGCCCAGGGCCTGGATGAACAAGGGCGAGAAAAATGTCGCGCCGCCGACACCAGAGGCCATGGCGATGGTGGCGATGAGCACGGCTTCGAGAAACAAGAACCAGTAATGCAGGCTCATACTAGTAGCCCGTTTCTTACCTGTCTGGTGTGGATTCGGCCCGTCTCTGCAGGGGTATCCAATATCGGTTTTGGAAGAATGATTTGAAGGACAGTCCCAGCGACTCATACACCTCCGGCGGGATGCCGATGTCGGCGACGTAGAGCTCGCCCGAGATCGCTGCCAGCCCCGTCTTGGGCAGGGCCAACGTCAGCGTCCGGTCGGGATGCACCATCGCCCCCGGCGTCTCGCCGGTCGTGGCGTCGAGGCCCGAGGGCACGTCCAGGGAAAGCACCCCTTTGGCATGTGCGTTACATAGATCAATGAGCTCGGCGGCCCGGCCACGCGCCGCCCCACGCAGGCTGTAGCCAATCAGAGCATCTACGACCACGTCCGCCCGGCGGATTGCCTCCTCGACCCCGGAAGGGTCCACCGGGCGTAGCCCTGCTACCTGCAAGATGCGAAGCTGGTT
>CAYVLO010000684.1:0-1579 GCA_964452125.1 uncultured Anaerolineaceae bacterium
GGTTCCTATGTCTGTTGTGAAACTCACATATCATAGCCACGCTTGCTTTAGCATCTCGGTCGATGGGATCGAACTGTTGATCGATCCCTTTTTGAGCGGCAACGATCTGGCCGACGTGAGCGCTCAAGAGGTGGCTGCCGACTATATTCTGATCTCCCATGGCCACGGCGACCACGTGGGCGATGCCGTCGAGATTGCCAAGCGGACGGGCGCCATGACCATTTCCAATTTCGAGATCCAGAACTGGCTTCTGGCCCAGGGGGTCGAAAAGGCCCACCCGATGCAGATCGGGGGAGGATTTGATTTTCCCTTTGGCCGGGTCAAACTGACCATCGCCCATCATGGCTCGGCGTTGCCCGATGGAACCTGTGGGGGCAACCCGGCGGGCTTTTTGCTCACGCTCCAGGGAAAAAAGATCTATCATGCCTGCGATACGGGGCTGTTCTACGATATGAAATTGATCGGCGAGGAGGGATTGGATCTGGCCATCCTGCCCATTGGCGACAATTTTACGATGGGGCCCGACGATGCCTTGCGAGCGGTCAAGCTTTTGGAACCCAAGGTGGTGGTGCCCATTCACTACAACACCTTTGACGTTATCCGGCAGGACCCCCACGCCTTTGCCGCGCGCGTCCACTCGGAAACCTCGGCCCGCTGTGTAATCCTGAATCCAGGGGATCGGTTAGAAATCTGAGAAAGGATAAGGGCGCCCACAAGGGGCGCCCTTTGATATCAACGTAAGGAAGACAAGAAGGAAGGCGAGGTTCACCCTCCGGCGTCATTCCCGCCGCGAGTACCCTCGCGGGGGCGACGACTGCCTCATATGGAGTGCGGCAGCTTGCTGCCGCAAGAGCAGCGCAATATGGAGTGCGGCAGCTTGCTGCCGCAAGAGCAGCGCAATCAAACGTCCTGGCTGACCAGTCGCGCACCCCAAAAGCTCGTCGTCATGACCGCCGAAATGCCCTGTCCGCAGGGCTCAATCCTCCGAGAGTCATGCTCTTTTGCATCGCAGGGAGATCTGTGGAGAGGCCACGCACCCACGCACCCCGCTCAGGGGGCCCAATCGCCCGCGGACGGGCGGCCCCGGCCCCCTGAAATCGCTGCGTCGCCCGGTCGAAATCCAGTTGCGTACAGGACGACATGACCTGGTCGATCGCCGTGGCGCCATCCTAACCTGCTTAAATGATGCCTATAGGCGCAAATCTGTCTTGAAGGAACAGGGGACCTTTGGGCCTACCCCCCCATGCCCGAGAAAATGGCCGCGCCGCCGCCAATCGTGGCCGTGATGATGGCGGTGATGCCAAAGGAAATCACCCAACTGATCAGGACAGTCACAATGGCGTTACCCGTCTCGAACTCCATCGCCTCGCGGATGGCCAGGACGCCAGCGATCAGGGCCAGGATGCTGCCAGCCAGAGCCACAAGCCAGCCCACACAGGGGATGAAGCTAAAAAAGCCCAGGAGGTTCGGGGCAGTGGCATAGCCCAATACCCGCAGCATCTCGGATAGGTCCGACTTGCCTTTGAAGAGCAAGGTTCCCACCAAATAGGTGAGCACAGCCCAGCCGATCCACCCGATG
>CAYVLO010000685.1:0-1571 GCA_964452125.1 uncultured Anaerolineaceae bacterium
GATGGCTGAAGAATTTGAACCCAGGATCATCGCCTTTCTGTGCAACTGGTGCACCTACACCGGCGCCGACCTGGCCGGCACCTCCCGCATCCAGTACCCGCCCAACATCCGCATCATCCGCCTCATGTGCTCCGGCGGCCTCGACCCCGTCTACGTCTCCAAGGCCCTCCTCGAAGGCGCCGACGGCGTCCTCATCGGCGGCTGCCACCCCGGCGACTGCCACTATCAATCTGGCAACTACAAAGCCCGCCGCCGCGTCGCCATCCTCCAGACCATCCTCCAACAGATGGGCTTTGATCCCGACCGCGTCTGGCTGCGCTGGATCAGCGCCAGCGAAGGCCAGTACTTTGCCGATACCGTCTCTGCCATGGTCGCCGCCCTCAAGGAAAAGGGGCCCAACCCCCTCAAGGGCGTCGGCGCCATCTAGTTCGGGAGGTTGACCATGATGGATGCTCTGATCGATACTCACAACCAACCCGCCCTCGCCATCCAGGGCCTGCTGCGCAAGCTCCTGGAATCGGGCGCCGTAGAAGCCCTGTTGGTGCCCATGGCCCTGCCGGCGGGCAACACCACGCCCATGCTGGTCACCGACCCCGCCGCCCTGGACCAGGCCCAGCCCCTGGCGCCCCTGCTGCCCATCAACGCCGCCCGCGCCGCCTCCCAGTTGACCCTCACCGGTCACACGTCCAAGCTCGGCCTGGTCCTGCGCGCCTGCGAGATCCGCGCCCTGGTCGAGCTGGTCAAGTTCCAGCAGGCCAAGCTCGACAACGCCCTCATCATCGGCATCGACTGCCTGGGCGCCTACCCCGTCGCCGACTGGCAGGCCGCGCCCGACCGCGAAAAGGCCCTCGAGCAGATGCTGGCCCAGGCGCCCGGCGGCGACCTGGCCCCCGTCGCGGGGCTAGAGTTCCGAGAGGCCTGCCGAATCTGCGAGCAGCCCCTGCCCGAAGGCCCCCACGTGGCCCTGACCCTGGGCCTGGTGGGCGTCGAATCGGGGCAGCTTTACGTTCAGGCCCGCGACGACCTGGCCCAGGCCCTGGAGCTGACCCCGGCGGTCACCCCTGCGGGGGCCCCTGCGGGGCGCAAGGCTGCCTGCGACAAGCTTGTTGCCACCCGCACCCAGGCCCGCGACGAGGCCTTTGCCGCCCTCCGCGCCCGGACGAACAGCATGGACGGCCTCCTGGCCGAGTTTTCCACCTGCATCCGCTGCCACAACTGCATGACCAACTGCCCCATCTGCTACTGCCGCGAGTGCATCTTTCACACGCCCACCTTTGAGCATGAATCGCAGCTCTATTTCCAGTGGGCCGAGCGCAAGGGGTCTGTCCGCCTGCTGTCCGATACCCTGCTGTTTCACCTGACCCGCCTCAACCACATGGCCACCAGTTGCGTGGGCTGTGGGGTGTGCACCGAGGCCTGCCCCGTCGACATTCCGGTGGGCACCCTCTTCCGCTCCGTGGGCCAGCAAGTGCAGGCGATCTTTGATTACCATCCGGGCCGGTCTCTGGACGACGCGGCCCCGGTCCAGGAATTCCGCGAGGACGAACTGACCACCCTGGGCGAGCGGCCCC
>CAYVLO010000686.1:0-1546 GCA_964452125.1 uncultured Anaerolineaceae bacterium
GCCCAGGCCATAGACCAGCGTGTCGACCTGTCGCCCTTCCGCATCGAGGAGGACCACGTCGTCGCCGTCGTCGTGGAAGCGCAGGCTTCCCTCATAGCCCAGATCGGGGACGTCGGGATGCGCGCCCTTCCACTCGTAATCGGGCAGGAAGCCAAACGCCTTTTCAAACTCTACTGCACGTCGGCTGCACCAGATGCGCTGCCCGGGCGCCAACTCGACACCCGATGGAAAAGTCACGCGGCCTTCGTTCGAGCCATCGTCCGGCCCATCGGTCAACACCCAGCCAGCGAGGGAGACCGTGATGGCCGAGACGTTCATGAGGCGAAAGGCCTCATCGTCCAGGCCGAAATAGGTCTGCGGGTACAGAGACTCGATCAGGACCTTGGGTTGCTCAGCCTCGCCCGAGAGGGTCGTCACCCAGTCCGTGTTGTCGGCCGGCCAGCTCTCGGTCGTCTGACAAGAGACCGTCACTGTGTTGGTTATGTCTATCCAGGGACCTTGGGCGATGCGCGCGGTGACGGTGATAGCCAGGGGCGCTGCCGCGGTTTCGGTCGATACCACGCCCAGATCCCAAACCCAGGTGCCGGGTGCCGCCTGGTAAAAGGGGTAGGGGCTGCTCTGCCCCACCAGCGACAGGTTGGCGGGCAGGCGGTCGGTCATCCAGGCGCCCAAAGCGGGCGCCGAACCGGTGTTGCTCACCCGGAGGGTGTAGGTGATGGTTTCGCCAGGCAGAGCAGTCGGCGGGCCCTGCTTGCGCACCCGCAGGTTGGCATGGCTGGCCGAGTTGAGGGCCTTGGGCGTGCCGTTGAGAGGCGCGCCGCCGCCATCCAACCCATTGCGCACCAGTCCGTTGTTGCTGGCCCAATTGGCAAGATGGCCATCGGCAGAAGCGTTGATCCGCTCCATGCTGCGATAGTCAGGGGCAGCGCTGCCAGCCGGCCACCCCCCGCTGGCGTCCACGCTATCGACCAGAACTCCGCCGTTCCAAAGCAGAAGGTGTTCCCCCTCGTTGCTCAGCCCAAGGCTAAAAATGAAATCCGCAGAAATGTCGAGCACGCTCTGATCGTCGGTCCTTTCCAACAAAAAGTAGCCGCGTGCGGGAATGATGCCCCACAGAGCCATATCGGGTGTGCCATCGGCTGCCGCCAGGCGCCAGCCGGTCAGGTCAACGGGCTCGTCGGTGGGATTGTACAGTTCGATCCATTCATCGGCAGAGCTAAAGTTGGTTCCCGACCAGGCGATTTCATTAAAGATCACGCGCGGCAGAGCCTCTTCATGGGTCAGTAGCCGGTTCGGTGCAGCTTGGCTACCCGCGCTGCCCGCCACCCAGGAGAGCACGAGAAGCAGACCTCCCCAGGCGCCGATCAAGGCCAGGGAGCGCGGCACTGCCCGCATACCGACCTCCGTTTGCCTCACTGAATCCCCATCGCACGGCATCGATGGCGTAAGGATAGCACAAGGCAGAGGGTCTGTCAACGTGGACGGCGAGCCGGAGCTTGGGGGGTGTATTTCAACTTTCTGGGTGAGTTCGTTACACCCCTTGGGT
>CAYVLO010000687.1:0-1539 GCA_964452125.1 uncultured Anaerolineaceae bacterium
CCTGGACCTGTTGGCCAAAGAGATTTCGAGGCTGCAACACTCTTCCTACCGCCTGATGTGGCTCAATCCGCTTCTGGGTATCGATGAGTATCGCCCGATTCAGCGCGGAATGGCCACGGTCATGCCGTGTGTCGATGATTTTCTTCCGTTGCACAACCTTTCGAATCTCCAGCAACTGGCCGATGTGCTGTCGTCGGTCACAGACTCGAGGCCGGCGCGCAAACAGCGCGCTTGTGCCCCCGAGTCCGACTCGGCCCTGCTTGACATTCAAAAGTCACAGAATCGACATCGCGAAGACTGGTCGGCTTCGTGGGCAGCGTGGGTCAGCCAGCACTGAGGGCGAGCGTGCCGGTCGATCCATGAGGTGTTTCTGGTTGATGGCTAGTTGGTCGGGATGAGGAGTCGGAAGGGCATGGTTGAATCTGAAAAAGCCTATCCGCAAACGCTCGACAGCGCGCCGACAGTCAACGTGCGCCCGGAACGCTCCCGCCCTCCACGCGATTGGCGGAGCGAACTGCGAGAGCAGGGTTTGGGCGATGAGGTCCCGGCACCCCTGCTGGATAGGATGGTGGCCCTCCTGGAAAGCCAGGAAGCGGAGTTGATCGCCGAGGGGGAGCGGGCTGCGGCTGCGTGTGCCCACTCGCAGACGATGCGCTGGATCAACCAGGAACTCAACCGGGTGACCACCTCCGAAGAGCAACTCATGGTGTTGTCCGAGCCGGCGCGCAAGGCGGGCGCAGAGATGGCCCACCTCTTGTATATCGACTCGGACCAAGAGGGCGAGCCCGAATGGTGTTACAAGGTGGCAAGCTGGACTCGGGATGGAATCGTGGCCTTGCCCCTGGGCGCCCATCTGCGCCTGGCTGATTTTTCGGCGACTTCCTATATCAAGGCTCAACCCGACAAAGTTCATCTGTTCCCCGATGTCAGCTCCGATCCCTGGCTGGATCATCGGGGGCGGGCGTTGCTTCTTCGCGGACGGATTCGAACGTTGGCTTTGGTTCCCCTGTATAGGCCCCATCGATGGATCGGCTTCATCCTGTTTGGGTGGGCTGCCCCCCACACCTTCGAGGATGCCGAAATCGAGATCTATCGGGCGCTCATTACCCGCGCTTCGTCGGCGATAGAAAACAGGCGCCTGTTGATGCGGGCGCAGAAAAGCCTGGACGAGGTCCAGCGCTCCAGAGCCTTGCTGCAATCCATCATCGACGCTACACCCGATTGGATTTTCATCAAGGATCTGAATCACCGCTTTCGCATGGTCAATCGCAGTTATGCAGAGGCCTTTCACCGGACGCCGGCCGATTTTGTGGGCAAGGACAACTTGGAAATGGGTTGGCCCGAAGACCTGGTCAAGGGGGATTCGCAGAGGGGAATCCGCGGCATTTGGGCCGACGACCGAGAGGTGATGGCCCGTGGCGAGATGATATCGATTCCCCATGATTTGGTCTCGGTCAACGGGGTGCTGCGTGTTTTCGACACCATCAAGATCCCTCTGAAGGATGTCCAGGGGCAGGTGTGGGGACTGCTCGGTTTCGC
>CAYVLO010000688.1:0-1527 GCA_964452125.1 uncultured Anaerolineaceae bacterium
AGGGTACGCCTCCAAGGGCCGAAGCCGACCATCGCTTCACCGTACGCCAGACCTCCGAGTTCTTGGAGAACTCGGAGGTCTGAGACCCGAGGTCTGAGACCCTGCGGGTGGAGCTCCAATTGGGGCATGGCATGCCATGCCCCTACACGCCACCACCATTGACCAAGAAACACGGACCCTTTGGCGCTGAATAGAGAAACCATACACAAGGAGCATGCAGCATGAAAGACCGAACCCTACTGATGATCCCCGGCCCCATTGAGTTTGAGCCAGCCGTTCTGGCGGCCCTGGGCGCCCCCACCACCAGCCACGTCGACCCGAAATTCATCGAGACCTTTGGCACCGCCCTCAAGCGTATGCGCCAGGTGTTCCTTTCGACCGACGGCCAGCCCATGGTGCTGTCCGGGTCGGGCACGCTGGCCATGGACCTGGTGGGCGCCAATCTGATCGAACCGGGCGACCAGGCGCTGGTGGTCAACACCGGCTACTTTGGCGACCGATATGGGAACCTCCTGGAGCGCTATGGCGCCCAGGTGACCCACCTGCGGGCCCCCGTGGGCGGGCGCCCCTCGCTGGAAGAGGTCGAAGCGGCGCTCCAGGAGCGATCCTTCAAGCTGATGACCGTGACCCACGTCGACACCTCCACGGGCGTGATCACCGACGTGCCGGGTATGGCCGCGCTGGCCCGCCGCTACGGGGTCCTCATCGTAGTCGACGGCGTGTGCTCGGTGGCCGGCGAAGAGCTGCGCATGACCGACTGGGGGGTCGACGTGGCCCTGACCGCCTCGCAAAAGGCGGTGAGTGTGCCGCCCGGCCTGGCCCTCCTCGTCGCCGGGCCGCGCGCAATCGAGGCCTTCCACAACCGCAAAACCCTGGTGGCCAACTACTATGCCGACTGGACTCACTGGCTGCCGATCATGCAATCGTACGAGACCAACAAGCCCAGCTACTTTGGCACGCCGGCCGTCAACCTGATCTGGGCCCTCAACGTCTCGCTGGGGCAGATCCTGGACGAGGGCATGGAGGCCCGCGTCGAGCGACACCGTCGCCTGGGCCGGGCCTGCCAGGCGGGCATCGCCGCGCTGGGCCTGGGCCAGGTGCCCCTCCGGCCCGAATTTGCCGCCCACACCATGACGGCGCCCCGCCTGCCCCAAGGGGTGGCGGCCGGCGACCTGCTGCCGCGCATCGCCGCCGCGGGCGCCACGCTGGCCGGCGGCCTGCACCCCGAGATCCGCGCCGAGTACTTTCGCATCGGCCACATGGGGCCCACCAAGATCGGCGACGTGCTGGCGACCCTCGGCGCCGTCGAGGCCGGGTTGAGCGGCTGCGGGTATCAATTTGAGATGGGCGCCAGCGTTGCCGCCGCCGCGGCCGCCTATTACGAATAGGGGATAGGGGCGCCTGCCTGCGCCCGCACACCGTAGGGGCGACGCATGCGTCGCCCCTACGACTTGCGTGGATGATTTCGTGTCATTCGTGGCCAAAGGGCGAGGCATTCCCAGGAACCTATGGGCAGGCATCATTTGC
>CAYVLO010000689.1:0-1517 GCA_964452125.1 uncultured Anaerolineaceae bacterium
GCCTTGGCAGGACGCTTGCTGCCGCAAAAAACCTGCGCAAGCAAGCGTCCTGGCGATTGGCGTCAGGCGCGCAATCCAAAAAGCGACCTTCCGCTGCGAATTGATCGGCAGGCCCGTCTGGCGAATCTCTGTTAGTCCAAATGCGGTTGCCCTGAGACCGATCCGGAATCACCAGCGGGCCGTGGCTTGTTGGATCATGGCATTCAGGCTGGCGAACAGGGCCTCGATGCTCCTTTCGGATAGAGGGCCTGTGAGGAGCGGTTCAACGCGTGCCTGGAATGTGGAAGGGTCAGCGCCGATTGTCTTCTCGTCTGAGAACTCTTTGGTCAGGGCTGGCCATTGTCGGTGAAAGGCTTCGGCCTCTTTCGGTAGTTTCAAGTCGAGGGCAGGCAGATGGGCGCTGTGCATTTCTTGCTCGCTTTTGAGCGCCTCAATGCTGGCCCGCATGGCCTGCATTCCTTTTTGGATTCCGCCCAATAGCCCAATCAGGCCCCCGCTTGAGGCGAGTCCGGCGTGGTATTCGTCGGTGTGGATGTTGAGCTGGATCATATCCTGGAGCCGTTCGTTGATCGCTGCATCGGAGCCGGGGGTTGGGACCTTGAGGTTATCGAGAAAGTGGCGAATGGCGCGCTGGAGCGCCAGTTCTTGCGACTTGTCTGGGTTGTCCATCTGGTCCAGTTCCGACTGAAGGCGCGCTGCTGCGATGCTCTCCATCTGCCAACGACCCTGCAGTGCGGCTTGGCGTTGGTTGACCCGGGCCCGTTCCTTGTCCCATTGGCTGCGTACTTGGTGGAGCGATTCGTTTAGAGCTTCGAGCTTGCCCAGGATGCGGTGCCGTTCTCGGTCGGCGCGGATAATCGATAGGAAATTGACAACCAGTCCCAGGCCGCCTGAGGTCTTGCGAATTTGATCGTTGAGCGCCTGGAGCTGGGCAACAAGACCTTCTTTCTCTGCTTTGAGTTCCTCTTCCTGCTGATCCAACTGGGGGTTCAGGACGCGGAAATCGGCCAGTTCGGCCTGCGCCTGGCGCAGCAGTTCATCGGCCGCGGCCTGACGTTTGGGCAGATACTCCACGCGCAGCTTTTGGCAGCGCTCCTCAATGATTGTGCGCTCGGTGGTGAGCCGTTCCTCGATTTCGGCCCGCAGGCTGGGATTGAGGAGTTCAAGGTTGGCGCCGAGGGTGTCGGTTAGCTCGTCGAGAGTGGCGTCGTGTTGGGCTTTGAAGGCATCGTACCGGGCGTTGAACGCTACCTGAACTTCATTGAGCTGGCCAATGAGGGCTTCGATGGCCTCCTCTTGAGCCTGGAAGTATCGCAGAATTTCGGCTACTTTCATATCACTTTTCTCCGCATCACCTGGTGCTTACGGTCACAAATATGGACCGAGTCTGGGGGCCGTGGGCGAATGGGGCGTGAGTTCACGATATCCCCACGCCGCGCGCCTGGCCTATCAGCCGCTTGCGGGCTTGCCATGCCCACCGGGTGAGGGCCGAGGTGGGCTCGAGATGGCCGACGAGT
>CAYVLO010000690.1:0-1515 GCA_964452125.1 uncultured Anaerolineaceae bacterium
TGTTCATGCCCCGAGTATACCACACTCAGGGCTAAAAGTGCATAACAGGCTCTAGAGGTGGAAGCAGGCGGGAGCCCGTGGATCGATTTGCCCTCCCGCGGATTCTATGCGATAATGATCCCATCACCGGAAGGAGGATTCCGTTGTCTGACGAGTGGGTCCCTCTGAGCGAGCGCGAGATGGAAATCGTGCGCCTGGTGGCCACGGGCGCCACCAACCAGCAGATCGCTCAGAGTTTGGTCATCAGCGTCAATACGGTCAAGGTCCACCTGCGCAACATCTATGCCAAATTGGGCGTTGCCTCGCGCACCGAAGCGACCATGCTCGCCGTTCGCGAGGGCTGGGTGGAGGTGGCAGGGCTCGAGCCCGATGAGGAGCCCCCAGATGCAGAGCCAGATCTGCCCGCCGTCCTCCCCCAGGTGAGCCTCCGGCAGCCGGTCTCGAGGGGCAAGCGCGTGGGGTTGGCGCTTGCCCTGTTGGTGGCTGTCGCCTTTCTCCTTTTGCCGGCGATGCCCCAGGGACAGTCCCCCAATGGCTCCACCGACCCCATCGGCAGCGTGTTTCCCACCGTGCCCGTAAATGTAACCGCCGAGCGCTGGCGCACCCGGGCCCAGATGCCCACCCCCCGCAACGGGCAGGCCGTCGTCACCCATAACAATCTGGTTTATGCCATCGGCGGGGTGAGCAACGACGGCGTCACGGCCAAGGTAGAGGTCTATGATCCGGCCTCCGACGCCTGGGCCAACCGCAGCCAAAAGCCCACGCCGGTTGGGTTCGTTTCAGGGGGCGTCATCGGCGACCTGATCTATGTGCCCGGCGGCGTCGATGCCCTGCGTGCTCCCCTGGATGTGCTCGAGATCTATGATCCAGTGCGCGACGTATGGACGACCGGCGCCCCGCTGCCCACGCCCCTGGCGGCCTATGGCCTGGCGGTCTGGGGCGATCGGCTCTACCTGTTCGGCGGGCTCAACAGTAGCGGGTATGTGGCCTCGGTGCTGCGATACGACCCCGCCGCCGACGAGTGGGAGGAAATGGCGCCGATGGATCAGGTGCGGGGGTTCCTGAGCGCAACGGCACTGGAAGACCGGATCTATGTGGCGGGCGGCTATGACGACGTGGATGAGTACAGCCGGTTGGATGCCTACGACCCGACGACCGGCGTATGGACGTCCCTGGCGCCGATGAGCCTGCGCCGCGGCGGCCTGACCCTGATTGGCGGCCGCGATCTCATCTATGCCATCGGCGGCGGCATGGACGGCTATCTGACCTACAACGAGCGCTATGATCGGCGCACCGATACCTGGAATCGCATCGATACCCCGGTAAGCGGACAGTGGCGTGGGGTAGGGGGCGCCTACGTGCACCCCTATGTCTATGCCATCGGCGGCTGGAACGGGGGCAACCTGCCCGTCAACGAAGCCTACCAGGCCTTTTTCCAGATCCAAGTGCCTTTGGGCCAGCCCTAGCAGCCTGTCGGAGAGGGTTGTCATTCTGAGGAACGGAGGCGGCAAAGCC
>CAYVLO010000691.1:0-1509 GCA_964452125.1 uncultured Anaerolineaceae bacterium
CCTCGTTCCTCATCCTGCTCTACTTCTGCCCGGTCATGTCGAGCCGTGTCCTCCTGACGAGCGGCCAGGCTGTCCAGGACTTGCTGCCACTGATCCCGCCCACCGATCACCAGACCCCACCGGGCGACCGCATCCAGGAGGTCGGCATCGCCTCGTTCGATGCCAATCGGTTCAGCAGCACCTTCTTCGGGTAGCGCCAACCAGTCAAAGCAGGGAGAGCGCCAGGCGTCGATAACCAGTCGCCAGGGCAGTCTAGGCTCAGAACCGTCCCCGGCGAGCGGAAGCATGAGGCGCAGTAAGTCCAGAAGGGCTGCAATGGCAGGATTCTTGCGTAGCGGCAGGCCATCCAGCACCCGGATTGGAAGTCCAAACTCGGCTGCAACCTGCAGGATGAAGGGCCGGTAGGGCGTCACCTTCCGGGCCAGCAGCGCCACCTCACCAGGGCCCATGCTATCTTCAACCAGGCGGGCCTTGAGCCAGCGCAGCGCAGTCCGGACCTCGGCCGCTCGATCGGGCGCTTCGATGAGTTCCACGGTACCGGCGGCATCCACCTGGGTGGCGCTCGGGTCAAAGAGACCTGCTTCCAGATGGGCCAGGGCCTCTGTCTGCGGGATTGTCTGGTGGGGTAGCTCCTGCGCCTGTATGCCCAGGGCTGCTTCGCATCGCCCGCGGGTGTTGACAAATCGCCGGTAAACCGGACGGCGCTTACCTCCCTCCACGCTGCCCGTCAGGGTGATGATCATTTCCCCGACCCGGCCCGCGAGCACCTTTAGCAGAGCGAGCTGGATCTCGGTAAAGTGGTCAAAGCCGTCCACGACCAGCAGGGGCCAGGCACGGCCTACATGAGGCGCTCGTTCCTCCAGCGCCTCCACGGCGAGCCAGCCGAGCCCGGCGCGGTCTGCCCAGCCCTGGGCCTGGAGGCGTTCCTGGTAGGCGGAATAGATATCGGCCAGTTCGCTCAGTCGGGGCTCGGAACCCATCCCATCTACGGCCCGGACGAAGTCGTCGGGGTGGATGCGCGCAGCTTTGAGCTCCCCGATGAGACGCTCCAGAATCTGGATAAAGCCCGGCCGCGCTGCCAAGGGGAGGTAGTGATCCAGGGCCAGTTCGTCCACGACCGAGCGGATGAGGCGGTATTGGACCGGCTCGCTCAGCTCCGTGTAGGCTTCGCCGGCGGCGTTGAGGCACTCGGCGTAGAGACGGTCAAAGGTCAGCACGCGCACGCCGATGGCACCGCCGGCCTCGGCCAGGCGCCGGCGCCAGGCGCGGACTTGGAGATGCGTGGGCACGACCGCGCGAGGCGTGGCTCTGAGATCTCGCGCTGCGTCTAGGGCAATGTCCAAGACGTAGGCGGTTTTGCCTGCGGTGGCTGGCGCGACCAGTAGGCGGACGGCCATATGCTTCCCTACACGTGCGCCTGGATGAAGCGCAGTGTCTCTTTCGCGATCAACTCCTTGTCGTTGTCGAGGGTGGCGACGTGATAGGAATTCTCCAGCCACACCAGCCGCT